>JANMCB010000390.1:0-3294 GCA_031360805.1 Rhodoferax sp. | reverse complement strand
CGCCGGGCGCTGCCGCCCGGAGGCGAAGTCACGAAGGACTACCGCTTTGAAGGCGAAAGCGGCGCCGTCGGCTTTGCCGAGCTGTTTGGCGACAAGGACACCCTGGTGATCTACAGCTTCATGTACGGGCCGCAGCGCAAGGAAGGCTGCCCAATGTGCACGTCGCAGATGAGCGCGTGGGATGGCATTGCGCCTCACGTCAAGCAGCGTGCCGCGTTCGTGATGACGGCCCGCTCGCCGATCAAGCGCATCCTGGCTTATGGCAAGGAGCGCGGCTGGGAAAACCTTAATCTCTATTCCGACCCGAGCGGCGACTACACCCGCGACTACGTCAGTGCCAAGGACGCCGACATGCCCGGCTACAACGTCTTCACCCGCAAGGACGGCACCATCCGCCACTTCTGGAGCGGCGAAGGAGGCCAGGAGACCGCCGACCCCGGTCAGGATCCGCACGACGCGCCGGACATGTCAGGGCTATGGGTGATCCTGGACACGACTCCCGAGGGGCGCGGCACGGACTGGTATCCAAAGCTCAAGTACGACGCGGATGCTGTAACTGGATGAATGGAACTTTTTTAACCTGAATAACTGGAGCATCAAATGACAACATCAGCAAAGACAATGATTGAGCTGGAGACAAAATTCTGGCAGTCCATGGTTGACCAGGACACAGACGCTGCCTTGCAGGTGCTGCATGACCCGGCAATGATGTCAACTGCGCACGGCGCAATAAAGTTTGACCATGTGGGCTATAGAAAGATGGCGGAGGAAGGCGCTATGGTCGTGACTGCTTTTGTCCTGAGCAACGTTGAGGTGGTGTTTCCGACCGAGACGACAGCTGTATTGACTTATCAGGTGAAGCAGACCGTTGCAGCGCGTGACGGCGGTAAAAGCAGTACCCAGAACATGGCAGACACCTCTACCTGGGTTCACGCAGACAAGCGCTGGCAGTGCGTCTTGCATACCGAATCGCAGATGGAAGCGAAGCCAGCAAAGTAGTGAATATCGGGCGCGCGTCGGACTTTTATGTCAACGGCTTCTGTCGAGACCGCTTCCGGTCTGGCAAAGGTGGTCGAGCATATCCCGCTGTTTGATGTCGTGGCATTGATGCTGCAGCTCAAAGACGAGTCACCCCACCGTGTCATGACGACTCAGTTTCGTGTGCCATGGCCTGAACCGAAATGCAAGGAGAAGCTGGATGGAGTAACGCAGCCAATGGATTGACACTGTGCTGGCCCGATAGTGTTTTCCAAGGAGTGCTGGGGCGACGATGTGCCAGACGGCCAGGTGATCGACTTCAAACGTGCGGTCAATGCCGAGGGCGATGAAGTGGTCGTGTTCTCGTGGATCGAGTGGCCGTCCAAAGCGGTGCGCGATGCGGGCAACGCAAAATTCATGAGCGATCCGCGCAGGAAATTAATGGGCGACGACATGCCGTTTGACGGCAGGCGCATGGTGTTCGGCGGCTTTGAAGAACTGCTTGACTCCCGCTGAGCAGCGGGCGTCTCTAAAATCAAGTTTTTTACCGTTGTGCCTGCACCTTGGGCAGGTGCAGCACTGGCCTGGCCGGCTTGTCGGGGATGGGTTGCGCTTCGGGCCTGTTGCCGTTGACGCGCGCCAATCGTGGCGCTGACAATGCCGGACTATGCGGCTTCAAATACTTGACTTGCGGTGAAAAGGTAAATGCAGGCTGGCTCATGAAAGCATCCTGAAGTGAACATGCCTCGGGTTATACCGGTTGCGGGATTTCCGGTCTGTGCGATTCCACACACACTGACATTGAATGCACTGCCCGGCATTTGGCGGGTGCTTTGACCTTGTATTGCTGAACGACTGAGTTGACTTAGGACAAGACCCGCCGTCGCTCCACCCTGTAGGCTTGCACAGCACCTTTGGTGTCTGTGCTCCCCTTGGGTATTACATGACCGTCCGAAATCTTGAAAAGCTGTTTCAACCTGCGTCAATCGCGCTGATCGGCGCCTCTGGCCGTGCAGGAAGTGTGGGGGCCGTGCTGTTTCAAAACCTGCTCAATGGCGGCTTCAAGGGTGCGATCTGGCCGGTGAATCCTCGCCACGCCAGCATGCGTGGGTTACCGGTATGGTCCAGCGTTGATGCACTGCCGGCCGCCCCAGACTTGGCTTTGATCTGTACGCCACCGCAGGCGGTGCCTGGCCTGATTGATGCCCTGGGACGCAAGGGGACGCGCTCGGCCATCGTCATCACAGCCGGGCTCAAGCAGTTGCACACCGCTGATGGCCGCACACTGGAGCAGGCCATGCTGGACGCCGCGCGTCCCTGGTTGCTGCGCATTTTGGGGCCAAACTGCATCGGTGCGCTGGTGCCGGGTGTCGGGCTGAACGCCAGCTTTGCGCCAGGCAATGCGCTGCCCGGGCGATTGGCGTTTGTCACCCAATCCGGTGCGCTGGCCACGGCCATGCTGGACTGGGCCAACAGCCGCCAGATCGGGTTTTCCCATTTCATTTCGCTGGGCGACAGCGCCGACGTCGATTTCGGCGATGTGCTGGACTACCTGGCCAGCGACGCAAATACGCGCGCCATCCTCATGTACGCAGAATCGGTCAAATCGGGGCCCAAATTCATGTCGGCCGCGCGCGCTGCGGCAAGGAACAAACCGGTGATCGTGGTAAAGGCCGGGCGCGCGCCAGAGAGCGCCAAAGCCGCAGCTTCCCACACCGGCGCATTGGCTGGCTCGGACGCGGTGTTTGACGCTGTGGTCCGCCGTGCGGGCATGCTGCGGGTGGACACGCTGGAAGCGCTGTTTGACGCAGCCGAAACGCTGGCCCACGCGCGGCCATGGCGTGGCGAGCGGTTGTGCATACTCACCAACGGCGGTGGCGTTGGCGTGCTGGCCGCAGATGCGCTGGTGGACCGCAGGCTGGGCCACGGCATTGGCAAGCTCGCTGCATTGACCCCAAAAACTTTGGCCGGCCTTGACGCCTGCTTGCCGGCAAACTGGTCGCACGGCAACCCGGTTGACATCATTGGCGATGCGCCGGTTTCTCGCTACCTGGACGTGATGCGCGTGCTTTTGGACGCACCGGAAGTGGATGCGCTGCTGTTCATGCATGCGCCCACGGCAATTGTTCCCGCGATTGACATCGCGGCCGTTTGCCTGCCGCTGATACAGGCAGCTTCCAAGCCCGTTTTGACCAGCTGGCTCGGCGGTGCGGCTGTGGCTGGCGCGCGCGCTGCAACGGCGACGGCGGGCATCTCCAGTTATGAAACGCCTGAGCGCAGCGTGGCCGCCTGGCTTCAATGCGCCAACCACGCACG
>JANMCB010000335.1:0-1692 GCA_031360805.1 Rhodoferax sp. | reverse complement strand
GCCTGGTACCCGCTGGCCATGGCCCGGGAGCTTGAAGACGCGATCTTGATGATGCGCACCAACGAGCTGGACATTGGCACCTGGCTCATCAAGACCGAAGGCGACGCAGCCGCCGTGCTGGCCATGGACGCCACGTTGCTGGCGCACCAAGACCACTGGCTGGTGCGCGAAACGATGGGTCTGTTGCGCCGCACCTTCAGCCGCCTGGATGTGTCGTCGCGCAGTTTGTTCGCGCTGGTGGAGCCGGGCTCCTGCTTTGCCGGAACCCTGCTGGAACTGGCCCTGGCCACCGACCGCATTTACCACCTGGCGCTGCCGGACGACGCGGCCAAAGCGCCAAAAATTACCGTCGGCGAGATGAACTTTGGCCCCCATCCCTTTTACCCGATGGCCACCGACCAGAGCCGCCTGCAACGGCGCTTTTATGGCGAGCAACCCGCGCTGGATGCGGTGCGCGCCGTCGTGGGCCAACCGCTGGACGCCGACGCCGCCTTCGCGCTGGGGCTGGCCACGTCCAACCCCGACGATATCGACTGGGCAGATGAAGTCCGCATCGCCATTGAAGAGCGCGTGGCCATGTCGCCTGATGCCCTGACCGGGCTTGAAGCCAACCTGCGTTTCAACGGCGTTGAAACCATGGCCACCCGTGTTTTTGGCCGGTTGACGGCCTGGCAAAACTGGATTTTTCAGCGCCCCAATGCAGTCGGTGAAAAGGGCGCCTTGAAGGTTTACGGCAAAGGCGACAAAGCAGCCTTTGACTGGAATAGAGTGTGACGAACCCCCTGAGTCAACCGTCGGTCGCCTTCCCCCAGGGGACGACGCCAGCGGCCCGGCAAAGCCGGTTCCACGGCATCCTGGTACAGACAGTCTTCATCATCAACTCACCTGGAGCATCCACATGAGCAGCATCAACTACAGCGAAAAAATCCCCAACAACGTGAATCTGGGCGAAGACCGCACCTTGCAACGTGCCTTGGAGCAATGGCAGCCCAATTTCATCAACTGGTGGGACGACGTCGGCCCCGAAGGCTCGGTGGACAGCGATGTGTACTTGCGCACGGCGGTCAGTGTTGACCCGCAGGGCTGGGCGCAGTTCGGGCACGTCAAGATGCGCGACTACCGCTGGGGCATCTTCCTGAATCCGGGCACCGAGGAGCGTGGGATCGGCTTTGGCGACCACAAGGGCGAAAAGGCCTGGCAGGACATACCCGGTGAGCACCGTGCCAACCTGCGCCGCATCATCGTGACCCAGGGCGACACCGAGCCCGCGTCGGTCGAGCAGCAGCGTCACCTGGGGCTCACAGCGCCCAGCATGGACGACTTGCGCAATCTCTACCAGATCAATGTTGAAGAAGGCCGCCACCTGTGGGCCATGGTGTACCTGCTGCACAAACACTTCGGGCGCGATGGCCGCGAAGAAGCCGAGGCCCTGCTGGAGCGGCGCAGCGGTGACGAGAACAACCCGCGCATCCTGGGCGCTTTCAACGAAGCCACGCCGGATTGGCTGGCGTTCTTCATGTTCACGTACTTCACCGACCGTGACGGCAAGTTCCAGCTTGCGGCGCTGGCCGAAAGCGCGTTCGATCCGCTGGCGCGCACCACCAAATTCATGCTGACCGAAGAGGCGCATCACATGTTTGTGGGCGAATCCGGCGTGTCCCGCGTGCTTGCCCGCACCGCGCAGGCCATGAA
>JANMCB010000313.1:0-27984 GCA_031360805.1 Rhodoferax sp. | reverse complement strand
TTCAGCCTGGAGATGATTCCCACCTTCGCCATTGGCACGGCGGCGCATTTCAAGGTGGCTGACGAAGGCTGGGGCCCGCGGCCAGTGCCCGACGTGGTGGGCCACGCCGACCTGGCGAGCCACATCGCGCAGTCCGTGATCCAGCAGGATTTTGACCTCACCATCGTCAACAAGATGGACGTCGACCACGGCCTCACCGTGCCTCTGAACCTGTTGTGTGGCCAACCCCCGAAAGACAACTACAAGTGGCCTTGCCCGGTGATCCCTTTCGCGGTGAATGTGGTGCAGTACCCGGTGCCCAGCGGCCAGCGTTGCCTGAACCTGGGCAAGGCGATCCGCAGGGCGATTGAAAGTTACGACAAAGACCTGAACGTGCAGATCTGGGGCACCGGCGGCATGAGCCACCAGCTGCAGGGCCCGCGCGCCGGCTTGATCAACCTCGATTGGGACAAGCGCTTCATTGACCAGATGATCGAAGACCCCGAAGGCCTGGCCAAAGTGCCGCACATCGACTACGTGCGCGAAGCTGGCAGTGAAGGCATAGAGCTGGTGATGTGGTTGATAGCGCGCGGCGCCATGGCTGACCTGGCTGGCGGGAACAAACCCACGGTGAAGCATCGCTTTCACCACGTGCCGGCCAGCAACACCTCGGTGGGGCACCTGATTCTTGAAAACTCCTGAAAGTTGACCCCATGAGCAAAACCATCAAAGTAGCCCTGGCGGGCGCGGGCGCCTTCGGTGTCAAACACATCGACGGCATCAGGAACATCGACGGCGTGGAAGTCGTTTCCGTCATTGGCCGTGACCTTGAAAAAACCCGGGAGGTTGCCGCCAAATACGGCATTGCGCATGTGGCGACCGATTTGGGCGAAAGCCTTGCACTCAAGGAGGTGGATGCGGTCATTCTGTGCACGCCCACGCAAATGCACGCCGAGCAAACCATCGCGTGCCTGAAGGCTGGCAAACATGTCCAGGTGGAAATTCCATTGGCCGATTCGCTCAAGGGTGCACAAGACGTGGTGACGCTGGCCAAGGCGAGCAAACTCGTCGCCATGTGCGGCCACACGCGCCGCTTCAACCCAAGTCACCAGTATGTGAATAAGCAAATCAAGGCGGGCAAGTTCAACATTCAGCAGATGGATGTGCAAACTTATTTTTTCCGCCGCACCAACATGAATGCGCTTGGCCAGGCGCGCAGTTGGACGGACCATTTGTTGTGGCACCACGCAGCGCACACCGTTGATTTGTTTGCTTATCAGTGCGGCAGCCCGATCGTCAAAGCCAACGCCGTGCAGGGGCCGATTCACCCGGCTTTGGGCATTGCGATGGACATGAGCATCCAGCTGCAGGCGGCCAATGGTGCGATTTGCACTTTGAGTTTGAGCTTCAACAACGACGGCCCGCTGGGCACCTTCTTTCGTTACATCGGTGACACGGCAACCTACATTGCCCGTTACGATGACCTGTTCAATGGCAAGGAAGAAAAGATCGACGTGAGCAAGGTGGCGGTGAGCATGAACGGCATCGAGCTGCAAGACCGCGAGTTCTTCGCCGCCATCAAGGAGAAGCGCGAGCCCAACAGCAGTGTGGCCCAGGTGCTGAACTGTTATCAGGTGCTGCACAATCTGGAGCAGCAGCTCAACGTTGATTGATGCAGCAAGGCTGGACGCTATCTAAAAGATGGCAAGGCTGCTTAAGGCGATGAGTGAGAACGGCCAAATCAGGATTTGAATAGATGAAAACACGACCTCTTGGCAATATCCCGGTCTCAGCCATCGGCCTCGGCTGCATGAACTTGAGCCACGCCTATGGCACGCCACCCACGGCAGAGCAGGGCGAGCGTGTCTTGCTGGCGGCGCTTGATGCCGGCGTCACGCTGTTTGACACCGCGGCGCTGTACGGCCTGGGCACCAACGAGACCTTGCTTGGCAAAGTGCTCAAAACGCACCGGAGCAAATTCACCCTGTGCAGCAAAGGCGGCATGGCCGGCGTTGATGTGGCGGGCGACGGCAAACTGGTGCGCGTGATTGACGGCCGCCCAGCCACCGTGCGCAAGAACTGTGAAGACAGCCTGCGCCGCCTGCAGACTGATGTGATTGACCTGTATTACCTGCACCGCTGGGACAAAAAAGTGCCGATTGAAGACAGCGTAGGCGCGATGAGCGACCTGGTGTCGCGCGGCCATGTTCGCTCGATTGGTCTGTCGGAAGTGTCCGCTGCCACGCTGCGCAAGGCGCACCCGGTGCACCCGATTTCTGCCGTTCAGACTGAATACTCGCTTTGGACGCGCAACCCGGAAATCGCAGTGCTCGACCTGTGCCAGCAGATCGGTGCCACCTTCGTGGCTTTCAGCCCAATGGCGCGCGGCTTCCTGACCAGCGCGCCGCCTGACAACGCCGCGTTGGGCGACAAAGACATCCGCAAAACCATGCCTCGCTTCATGGGCGACAACTACGTCGCCAATCTGAAATTGCTGGCAGGCCTCAAAGCGATTGCCAATGAAGTGGCCTGCACGCCGGCGCAACTGGCGCTGGCCTGGCTGCTGCATAAGGCCCCGCACATCATTCCGATTCCTGGCACCACCAGCACCGCGCATTTGCAGGAAGATGTGGCTGCGGTGGAGGTTCAGCTCAATGCCGAGACCATTGTCCGCCTGGATGCCCTGATCAATCAAAAAACGGTGCAGGGCAGCCGATACAACTCGCAGGCCAACAGCGAGGTCGATACCGAAGTGTTCAGTGAAGTTCTCTGAACTACATTGCGGGTAAATCCTAGGCCGTTGCGCTGCACGGCGCATGGTACCCAGGCCGCTTTTCCGCTCTAATCGATGGTGATTTGAACAGGAATTACCATGTACCAACTTACCGTCAACGGCAAAGCCCATTCGATCGATGCCGAACCCGAAATGCCCCTGCTGTGGGTGCTGCGCGAAGTCATTGGCCTGACCGGCACCAAATACGGTTGCGGCATCGCGCAGTGCGGCGCCTGCACTGTTTACCTGGAGGGCCAACCAGTGCGCTCCTGCTCCATCCCCGGCTCGGCGGTGGCTGGCAAAAGCATCACCACCATTGAAGGCCTGTCGGCCAATGTGTCGCACCCGATCCAGCAGGCCTGGGCGGCGTTGGACGTGCCGCAATGTGGCTACTGCCAGTCCGGCCAGATCATGGCCGCCGCAGCGCTGCTCAAAAACAAGCCCAAGCCCACCGACAAGGAAATTGACGAGGCCATGACCAACATCTGCCGCTGCGGCACCTACCAGCGCATCCGCGCGGCAATCCACGTGGCGGCAGGCACCAAGGTGGCGGATATGAATGCTGATTTCGAACTCGTCAACAAAATCACAGCCTGAGGCGAATCGTCATGACGCAAATCAACTCTTCACTGTCGCGGCGCGGCTTCATTGTGGGTTCTACAGCCATTGCCAGTGGCGGCCTGGCACTGGGTTTGAATCTGGGCTTGGGCGCACAAAACGCGATCGCGCAAAGCCTTGCCGCCAATGACGTTGAAGTCAACGTCTGGGTCGTCGTCAAGCCCGACGACACCTGCGTGATCCGCATCGCCCGCTCCGAAATGGGGCAGGGCACGCGCACCGGTTTGGCGCAGCTCGTCGCCGAAGAACTCGAATGCGATTGGAGCAAGATCAGCACCGAAATGCCTACGCCCGGCCAAAGCCATGCGCGCAAACGCGCCTGGGGTGAAATGAGCACAGGTGGCAGCCGCGGCATCCGCACTTCAGAAAATTACGTGCGTGTCGGTGGCGCCACGGCGCGCATCATGCTGCTGCAAGCGGCGGCCAATGAATGGTCGGTGCCCGCCAGTGAGCTCATAGTGGCCAACGGAATCATCACCCACACGGCGTCCGGGCGCAAAACCAGTTACGGCAAGGTGGCCGCGGCGGCAGCCAAGCTCACCCCGCCCGACCCGAAGAGCATCCAGCTCAAAAACCCCAGGGATTGGAAGATTGCCGGTAAAACCGTCAATCGCCTTGATACCGCAGACAAGCTCAACGGCGCCAAAGTGTTCGGAGCCGACCTCCAACTCGCAGGCATGTTAAGCGCTGCCATCAAGGATTGCCCGGTCTATGGCGGCAAGCTGGCCAGTTTTGACGACAGCAAGGTCAAGACCCTGCGCGGTGTGCGCGGCGTGGTGAGAGTCGGCGACAGCGCCGTGGCCGTGGTGGCGGACACCTGGTGGCGCGCTAAGAACGCGCTGGATCAATTGCCTGTCGTATGGAACGAAGGCCCAAACGCCAACGTCTCAAGCGCCAGTATTGCCGCCCACTTGAAAGAAGGCTTGACCACCGTGGGCGACTACGCCGGGCGCAAGGAGGGTGATGCCGTGAAGGCCATTGCTGGCGCCGCCAAACGCGTCGATGCGCTGTACAGCACGCCATTTTTGGCACATGCCACGATGGAGCCGATGAACGCCACGGTCCGGGTCACACCCGAGCGGGCGGAAGTCTGGGTACCGACGCAAAATGGCGAGGGCTCCCACGCCGCGCTTGCTGCCGCAACTGGTTTGCCGCTGGACAAATGCGAGGTCTACAAAATGGATCTGGGCGGCGGCTTTGGCCGCCGTGGCGGGCAGCAGGACTATGTGCGCCAGGCCGCGCAAATAGCGGCGCAGTTCCCGGGGGTTGCTGTCAAGTTGCTGTGGAGCCGCGAAGAGGACCAGGCGCATGATTTTTACCGCCCAATCTCGCAGTGCGAAATGTCGGCCGGGCTCGATGCCAGTGGCAATCTGGTCGGCTTCAAGCTGCGCTCATCTGGCCAGTCGATCAACGCGTGGGTCAACCCGCAGGCCATCAGGGATGGCAAGGACGAGCGCCAACTGCAAGGGTTCTGGGCGCAACCCGGCGACGCGCAAATGGGCTACACGATTCCCAATTTGCTGACCGAATACGCCATCCGCAACACGCATGTGCCGGTCGGCACCTGGCGCGGCGTCAACACCAACCAGAACGGTGTCTACCTTGAATGTTTCATGGAAGAGGTGGCACGCGAAGCCGCGAAGATCACCGGCAAGGATTCGCTGGAATTCCGGCGGGGCTTGATGCAAAACCACCCCAAGCATTTGGGCGTGTTGAATGCGGTGGCCGAAAAGGCTGGTTGGGGCCAGCCCTTGCCGCCGGGCGTGTTTCGCGGCATCGCTCAGTTCATGGGTTATGCCAGTTACTCGGCGGCCGTCGCGGAAGTCTCGGTCAGCAAAGACGGCCTGGTCAAAGTGCACCGTATGGTGCTGGGCGTCAATTGCGGTCATGCTGTCAACCCAGGGCAGATTGCGGCCCAGGTGGAGGGATCTGTGGTGATGGGCCTGGGAGCTACGTTTTACGGGGAAATGACGGTGGAAAAAGGCCGCGTCAAAGAACTCAACTTTGACACCTACCGCTCGCTGCGTCTGGCTGAAATGCCGAAGGTGGAGACCGTGATCGTGCCGACGTTTGACTTCTGGGGCGGGGTCGGTGAGCCGACGATTTGCGTTGTCGCTCCGTGCGTTCTGAACGCGATTTTCGCTGCGACGGGCAAGCCGGTGCGGCATCTGCCATTGAAAAATCAGGGGTTCACTTTTGCGTAAGTCTGGTGCCCTTGGTGGCTGCTGTTTTTTTTTGACTACTAAGTCGTTCACCTCCGAATTGACGGCCCATCCTGCGCCATTCCATTGGCTCGCACTTTCAAGAAGAGCTCCAAATCCCGTAAATCGGAGTGCCCCGGCGGCGGCAGCACGGCCTGTACGCCTGAGTAGCAGGCGCGCAGCCGTCGCTCGATGCTGCCGAGTCGCTGCCAGCTCATCCTGTAGATAGGAAAACCGGTGGGGTTGCCTGGGCTAATGACATCAAGGCGCATTTGACGGCCCACGTTTTGCTCATGGCAGTGCACACACGCCAAGTTGATACGACCGAGTCGAGTATTGAAAAGTTGGGCACCCCGATTCAAATGATTTTGCCAGGCAATATTTCCGCCGTTAGGTGACTTCACATCAATTGGCAAGCCTTTTGCCGCGCTGTTCAACAGGGCGCTGAGTGCGAGAAGATCATCTTCCTCAACCCTGGCCGCAATTCGGCCAGCACGTGAGCTACAAGCCGCAATCTGATCCTCAAGGTTGATCAGTGTTGCGCCTTTGGATTGAGATTTCACTGACAGGCGGGGAAATGTTCCCGCAGACGCCTTCAAGCTGTCAACCGAGCCATGGCAACTTTGACAACTTGGACCTGTGCTGGAGTCAGACCAAAGGGCCTCGCCTTTGTCGAGCCAAAGTGTCACTGGGCTGTTGAGCGCGTCCGCTTGCAACTGTCGTAGACCTGGCGGTAGAAATGCGTTGCCACTTAGCTTCGTGCTTTGTGGCCAATCTGCTGTCCATCCCAAAACGGGAAGCGCAACGGCCACCAGGCAGAGTGCACGCACCAATGGGCTCACTTGCAGACTCACTTTTCCAGTAAAAAAGACTGCTGGACAGAGCCCCTTTGACCGGCGTCATCCAGCCACTCCACAGTCACAGTTCCACCCCGGGCAGGCACCGTGATGGGAAAAGCAAGGTAAGGATTCGCTGCCATGCCGGTACCAGGCTCCAGGTCAAGAACCGGTTTGTCGTTCACTTTGACCCGGACCAGCGTTATGACATTGCGAAGTATTCGACGACCAGAATCGTCAACACGAAACCCGGTCTCCATGGGGTGCCCGACTATCCATCGGGCTTCAACCGTAATGCCTGGGCGAATACTACCGACAAAAGTCAGTCGTGACGGTATTTGGGTTGCCATAGAAAATTGATTGCGAAGTAGGGTGGTTTGGGTTTTGACAATCAGCTTGCATCAAAACAGGCCGAAGAGGTAATGATGGTCGGCGCGCTGGCACCAATTCTGGTGCCGTCACTCAGTGTCGCGACGACCCATGCCTCCTGACTTGCTGCCAGGCGAAGCCGGGCTGTAAATGCATAACGTGCCTGCGGTTCTATCAAGCGCAGCACCAAAGCACGGGTACTCGGATTTTCCGGTAAAAAAACATCGATGCTCCTGATCATCAAGCCTGCAGGCGCCACGACAGTCGCCTGCAGGGGAACTGACGAACCGGTATCGGCCAAGCGAGGAAAATCGAGGGTAATCCCGTCAGGTTTAAGCTTCAATGCTTCAAGATCACGTTGTGTGATTTGCTCGATGAATGCTTGGGCCAGAATACTTTGGGGCGTTAGCGCCAGAGGCAACATGACCAGACCCAAACTGTCGCGACGACTCACGTTTGACAAAAATGGCCAATAGTTCATGGTTTCAAGGGTCTCTATTTCAAGGTCTGCAAAGCTGCGACCACATGCAAAATCTGCTCTTCAGTGAGTACGGATTGAGCCAGCATCGGTGCGTTGGTTCCCTGGGTGGTGCCAAAGGGTGGCATTAAGGTATCAGGTTTTACTTTGCGTGCATCTGTCACCCACTGGCGCAATTCCTCAAAGCCATAGCGTGTGGCAACCTTGTCCAAAGGCGGTCCAAATGTACTGGCGATTCCAGGTTGCCCTGGCAATGAGTGGCAGGCAATGCAATTGCCCAAACTTCCGGCGGTCATGATTCGAAAACCCTGTTCGGGAACTGACTGTCCAAAGGTACTGCCTGCAATCAGCGTCAATCCCATACCCCAGGTCATACCCCAGGTTATACGTTGTGAAAATCCGCACGTGCTGGCAATTCGCGACAACCGATATTGAAGCATGCCGCGAATGATCAGGAAAACTCTGGCGTAACGGTTCATTGTGGAAAATTCATGCGTGGGCGCGTCACTTGGCAGACTGGAATCAATTGTGTCACGGGGAACGGGTGGGCGCCTGGGCAGGTTCTTTCGGCCGTTCATATGTTCAAAGGTTGACAGCCATTGTTTCGCTCTGTTTGTTCTATTTGCGCTGCCAAAGATCACCGACGGCTAGTGCCGCTGGAGCCGCAAGGCGTGCAGCGGCCAACGAATCGTCCATCAAAGTAGCGCGCCACCAGTCAGTGGTGACTGAGGCTAACTGGACATGGTGAGCGCTCTGCAAATTGCGCGCTGTGGATTCGCGTCGAATCACGTCGGCTGCTTGCCCGGTCTGGCCTGCAAATGTCATGTGATCAGCACCTTTCAACACAAGCTGCGCCTTGTTTCCAGGCGGCAAAGCGGCAAAAACGGCCGCGCGGCGCTCGGGCGTGGCACCGACGCCCGTTACGTCGTCGTCCAACGTACCCGTGATGGTCAGCATTGGGCGATCCAGCATCGCGAAGGACACAGTTGCGTCCGGCGCAACAGGGGCAGTTGGTGAAAAGGCGATGAATGACGTCAGTCGTGGCTCAATGATTGGCGCGCCATTGGGGTATCTCTGTCCTGCCATGCCCAGGGTCGTATGCGCGCCAAACGAATGACCGCTCATACCCACACGCGACGCTCGCACATTGCCCCATCGTTCCAGACGGCCCACCTTTCGGCGATGAATTTCATCAAGCACAAAGCGAACGTCGCCCAGGCGAGCGACCAATTGGGATGCATTGGCAACAGATCTCAGTGCCTGGCGGTTCTCAAAGGAATTTGTGACCAATTTGACGGCGTTGAGGTCGCTGCCAGAGTGCTGTATGTGAATCACCAGGAATCCTGACTTACTCCATGCGTCACCCCAAACAGCGCCGCCGTCACGCGTACCGCCCAGTCCGTGAGAGAACAAAATTACAGGATATTCAGTGCCTTGCAATCCCATGTCCGGCCAGCGAAGCCGAACTGGAATCTCGCGCCGTCGTTCCGTATCGAACCAGGTTTCATCGTCCACTCTTCCTGCGTGAACGCTGGGTTGCGCTCTGGCCATTGCACCAGGCATAGCAAGGCCGATAAGCAACTGAATACAGGTTCTTCGGTCAGGACGCATGGTGGCCTTTGGTGGAATGTTTCAGGTTGGGTCCACAGGCCGTGTGTCCGCAGGTTTGACCACTGCAGGCCCTGCACTTTGCTCAATCTTGTCAATCATCAGATCAACAAAATTATTGTCACCCAATGTGATTCGAACCCGGATCGGAAGGTATTGAAGACTGGGCGCGAACCACATTTCGGCAACAATTGGGCCACGCGGATTTGCAAGTGGCCGGGGCTTTAGCCGATAGGCCTGAATCGCGCCCAATTCCGTTGATTGCAGTGTCTCCGGCTCCATAACGTCGTAGGTCCAATAGTCCATGCCTCCGGGCCGGGCCAACCAAAGACCCACGACAGAGCCGGATTTAAGCGATTCTCGTCCGGTCGCGAAACGTCTGGTGAGTTCGACAAACTGGCTGGCGGTATCTTGTACGGCATTAGGCTGTCCACTGACGCTGCCGTTTTGAAAGTGAATTTGTGCGCCGTCAAATGTCAAGCGACGCACGGTTCCGGGCAACTGTTCTTCATAACTCCTGGGTTGCAGGCCACTTTCAATGACTAACCCCTGACTGGTCATCGACGCCACAGAAATACCGGAAAAGCTTATGTCCAGCCGAACCTGATACCTGGACAAGTCGGTCCCCAGTTCACGTTGCCACTGCACGCGCGCGCTGCCGGTGAGATCGCCCCTGTAATTGCCCGTCAGGCGATAGGTCAAGCGGGTATCAGTCGGCCAGGTGTCTGGAATGGCTTGATCGTTTGCAGGCTTTGGCGAATTGTCTGCGGTGGCTGATATGGAGTCCTGAGGGGTTGGTTCGGGAGGAGAGGTTTCAGAAGGCGTGTCAGCCACCACTGCCACCGGTGGCACCGCTGAAATGTCGGGCTTGTCACCAGTGATTGTATTGGCTGGCTCCTTTGACAGGCTGGTAGCCAACTCGGTAGCCCGGGCAATGCTGGAAGCCTGTGCTTTTCTGGCCGTGCCTGTTAGTGTGACTTTTCCCCTGTCAGAGGGGGAAGGGGCTGGGGTCGGAATGGCGGCACTTTCCTGTTCAATGATTCGGGTGAACATCGGCTCTGTCATTTGCACCAGTTTCGTTGCGCCGCGCAATTGGCCGCCGAACCAGGACAGCCCGCTTAAATGCACGAGCGATACAAAAATCAGCAATGCGAGGAGGATTTTTGGTTTCATGCCAGGCAGTACATCATTCCACTGTCATTTGACTCTGGTAACGTCTCGTGACGTGTCCGGCAATTCATTTCCACAGGCGGCAATACCCGTTCAGCATGGCCTATTCAAAATTTTCTTTCGCAAGTCTCATTGTTCTGCTGGCAGCTTGTGCCTTCAACCCAACGCAAGACCCTCAGAATATTACCAACATCCAGTTGGGCCCGCGTCCATTCTTCCTGGTTGAGGAAATGGCTGACAGCCCTCTCAAACGAAAACTGCAGAGCTGCTCCAACGGGCCATTTAAGAAATCAGGTTTTTCGATAGGGCATCGCGGTGCGGCTTTGATGTTTCCAGAGCATACCAAGGAGTCCTATGAGGCTGCAGTGCGAATGGGTGCTGGAATTGTAGAGTGTGACGTTACCTTCACCAAAGACAAGGCGCTGGTTTGCCGACATGCCCAAAATGACCTTCACACGACGACAAACATCCTGTTGACGCCACTTGCGGCCAAATGCACCCGGCCGTTCAAGCCCTTTGATGCGGCGAACAATACGCCAGCATCGGCAGAATGCCGTGCCAGCGACGTGACCTTGGCCGAGTTCAAAACGCTAAGAGGAAAGATGGACGCTGCCAACACCAAGGCCAGGTCGGTTGAAGAGTTTGTGGGTGGCACTGCGAACTGGCGCACAGACCTTTACAGTGGTCCGACAAGCGGTACTTTGATGACTCATCAGGAAAGCATTGCGTTGTTCAAACGCCTGGGGGTCAAGATGACGCCTGAACTCAAATCCGCCAGTGTTGGCATGCCATTTGATGGATTCAGCCAGGAAAATTATGCTCAAAAGATGATCGATGAGTACAAGTCTGCGGGAATTCCTGCAGAACATGTCTTTGCCCAGTCGTTCAACAAGAATGATGTGCTTTATTGGATCAACAAAGAGCCGTCCTTCGGCAAGCAGGCGGTTTTTCTGGATGAAGCCAATAGCACAAAAGACCTTCCCAGTCTTGAAAAACTGATGGGCTACAAAGCCCAGGGCATTCAGATCGTCGGACCACCACTGTACGCATTGCTCGAAAGCAGCGCTGGAAAAATCGTGCCGTCAGACTATGCACGCAACGCGCAAAAAGCGGGTCTGGGCATCATCACCTGGACCTTGGAGCGATCCGGAATTTTGAGCAATGGCAAGCCGGGCTGGTATTACCAGACGTTTGACAAGGCGATAAGCCGCGAAGGTGATGTGATGCAGGTGCTCGATGTGCTGGCGAAAGAGGTTGGCATTTTGGGCATCTTCTCGGACTGGCCCGCTACCGTGACCTATTACGCCAATTGCTTGGGGCTGAAATAGCCGGCCGTCGGCAAGAATTCGCGCGGCGGGAAGGCTCTAATTGATCCGCTTTGCCAGCAACTCCAACTTGCTGGTCAACTCCCGCACAGCCTCGGTCAGCGCCAGCAACTCGCGCTCTTTCATCAAGTCGATCTTGTCGTGCAACAGCTCGATTTCAAGTTCAGCCTTGACATTGACCTCGTAGTCGTTTTCTGCGTGTTTGCGGTCCATCTCTGACTGGCGGTTCTGGCTCATCATGATGGCCGGTGCCGTGTACGCCGCCTGGAATGACAGCAGCAGGTTGAGCAAAATAAACGGGTATGGATCCCACGCGCCGCTGCCTGTCAACACGTTGCCGGTGATCCAGATCGCGATGGCCGTGCTCTGAAAAATGATAAAGCGCCAGGACCCGATGGTGCGGGCCACCGTGTCCGCCAGGCGCTGCCCAAGGGTAGGCGCTGGCAGGGCCAGGTGATCCGGCACACCGGGCGCTGCGGGCGCTGTCAAGGCGGGCAGCGGCAGCTTCTGGCGGTGTGCGCGCCGGTGCGCCCGCAGCTGCTTGAGCAGTTGCTGTTCCGTGACTTCCAGGCGCGACCCGGGTGTGGCGTTCGGAGTTGGCTTGGCGCTTTGGTTGGTGCTAGGGTGATCGGTCATGAAAGCATTCTGCAATGGAATCGAATCCCGCGGATGCGGCTCGCCCCTGCACTTTCAAGAGTCTCTGGATGGCGCCAACCAATTTGCACCGAGCGCACCTGCTGCTCCACCAATGACCTGTGCCACCACAAAGCCCAGCGCACTGGCCGGCGCAATGCCGGCAAAGCTGTCACTCATCATGCGCCCCAGGACGGCGGCGGGGTTGGCAAATGAGGTGCTGGCGGCAAACCAGTAAGCCGCGCCAATGTAGCAGGCGACCAGGGCACTGGCTTTGCCCGGCGGCGAGCGAAGAATGACAAAAATCAAACCCGCAGTTGCCACCGCTTCAGCCACCCACTGGCCCCAGCCGGTGAACTGGCCTGCCGCGTCAAACCCGCCTCGAAGTTTGCCGCTCCATTGCAGAACCGGCAGGTCAAACATGAGGTGTGCAAGCCATGCGCCAAGAACACCGCCCAGCAACTGAAGAGCGATAAAAAGCAGGGCTTTGCAAGGCGCATTAACCATGTCAAGCTTCCCCTTTGACCACATCACCAGCGTGACCACAGGGTTGAAATGCGCGCCACTGAATGGGCCCAGGGTTTCGATCAGCACATACAGCGCGAACACCGTGGCCAGCGTGTTGGCGAGCAGCGCCACGCCTTGGTTTCCCGCACTCAATCGTTCGGCCATGATGCCCGAGCCGATCACGGCGCAGAGCAGGGCAGCGGTGCCAAAAAATTCTGCCAGCAGCATCTGCGCCAAGCTTGGCGAAGCGGCAGTCTGATTGGGGTGAGCTGGATGGCCGATCCCTTGGGCGCTCGCCACCGAAGTCTTGCTCATGACTGGGCCAAACTGCGGGCGCTGGCTTGCAACAGCAGTTTGTCAACGCTTTGCGCGGGCAAGCTGACCAGCAGTTCCAGTCGGCGCCGAAGGGCATACAGGGTTTGGCGAAAAGCCTCACGCTTGACGATATCGCTGGCGTCACCTGCGGATGGGTCGGCCAGCCCCCAGTGGGCGGTCGCGGGATGGCCCGGCCAAAACGGGCAGACCTCACCCGCCGCGTTGTCGCAAACCGTGATGACCAGATCCATCACTGGCGCGCCGGGCGTGGCGAACTCGTCCCAGCTTTTGCTGCGCAGGCCTTCAATCGGGATACCCGCCGCGCGCAGGACCCCCAGCCCGAGCGGGTTAGGTTGCTGGTTTTCGCGTGGGCTGCTGCCCGCTGAATAGCCTTTGAACCGGCCTTGGCCAATGTGGTTTAGCACCGCTTCAGCCAGAATGCTTCGGGCCGAGTTATGGGTGCAAAGAAACAGGACTTTGAGGGTGGGTTGGGACATAAAACGGCGTCTTGAAATGCTGGGAGATGCAGGGAAGTGGCGTTAAATGGGTCTGGATTGCAATGAGATGCACTGAATCGAAACGCCGGGCAGTGTCAAGCTCAGCAAACCACGCAATGATTTCTGCCCTGTGCCAATGCAGCCTGCTGGGCCATCGTCAGGTCCAATTGCGGAACCACCAATACCGGCGAGAACCCGCCACCGGCAGTGCGGAAATTGGTGGTCTGCCCTTGGTAAACGCGTGCCGCCAGCATTTGGATCTGGCCGGCATAGGTGTAGGCCCGAAGATCGAACTTGAGCTGCGTGGCAACGCCGTCCACATTGACCAGGCGTTGCCCCGGCGGCACCAGTGCCTGCGCGATGAAGTCTCCGGCCAGAATCTCTTCCCATACCCGGCGCGTCAACTTGTCGCCCCGGTAAGCGGCCTTGCCGGCGTAACCGGCCACCGGTTTGAAGAAGAGCTGGCGGCGCTGCGCCCACAGGGCATCGGCATTTTGATGGCTGACGGCTTGCGTGGCGGGAACCGCCGCGCTTAAGGCCTGCCGGTCAGCGTCCGACACGCTCCACTGCGCCAGCAGCGAATCATCCGACAAAGTGATCAGATTTCGCTTGTTGGCCCGCAGCAGGTGGGCATGCGGGTGTGGGGTGACGACGACCGCGCCCGCCAGGTAGGCGTCGCGCAAGGCCTGGTGGGATTCGTTTGACAGGTCAAAGTCGGTCAAACGGTTATAGACCAGGTCGATCGGCGTGCCAAAAGCAGCGCCGCCGCTGGCTGGCGCATGCCACAACTTGCCGTCGCGCCAAGACAGTTCATTTGGGTCCGCAATCACAGCCTGCACGCCACGCTGCGTGAACATCTGGCGGACCAGGTCGAACTCGGGCGCCAGGTATTGGGCTTGGGGGCCGTCGTCCACAATCGCCACAGTCACCAAGGGGGTGTGGCCGCGTTGCAGGCGCCATTCGCTCTGGAACATGTCAAAAAAGCGTTGCTCCAGCGAGTCCAGGCGGATGTCGGTTTCCATCACCCCGGCCATGCCTTCGCAGCAGGCCAGGTGGGCTCGCGCCAGTGCGGCATTGAGCAGGGCGCCGCCAGCATTGGTGTTGATTTCAATCAGTTGCGGGCCCCGCAGGCCGGGGTTGGCGCCATCGACGTGAAAGTCATAGCCCATGAAGGCGCCCAAGGGGCCGAAACTGGTTTGGGCAATGGCGGGCGCATTTTTCAGCACCAGAGCCTGGTAGGCGGGAAGGGCCATGACGCGCTCAATCGCGCCCACAATGGTGGCAATAGCCTCGCGCGTGGCGCTTGATATGAACACCACGCTATCTGAAAACAGGTGCGGCTGCGCCAGTGCGATGCCAGCGGCCATGCCCTTCAGGCTGGGGTCGCTTTCAAGCTGCTCCCGCAGGCGATCACTGTTCAAGGTAATGCACAGGCAGGCGTGGTTCAAGGCTTCAGCGGTGTTCATGGAAGCCTTCAGCAAGCGATGCAGTCGGGCGGCGTCGCCACGGCGCATTTGCTCCCCTGGCAACAGTGTTCTGTAAGGTAAGCCAACAAGGCATTCATGTGCGAAAAATCGGCACGGTAGATCAAATTGCGGCCGCGCTGCTCATAGGTCACCAGGCCACAGTGAGCCAGCTCCTTGAGGTGAAAGGAAAGGCCACTGTTGCTGGCCCCCAGTTGCCCTGCAATGGCCCCCGGCGTTAAACCCGCAGGGCCTGCTATCACCAAGGCCCTGAAGGCGCGCAGGCGCTGCGCCTGTGCCAGGGCGGCCAGAGCTTTAACGGCGGTGGCCTCGTCAATGGTTGGGGGAAGACTTGCGGGAAGTGATATTTCCATATTTCAATGATACTTGAAATATGGAAATGAACTGAAACAGGATCAAAGTTGACGGTTTGTTGAAAGTCTTGCCGACTTCCAATCATTGATCCAATTTGGCAGTCTCAAAAGCAATTCGCAGCGACGCTGGTTTTGGCCGTACGTCGTCAGCGAATGCTTTGCGAGTAATAACCCTGACCCTCCGGGCAATTCCATCAGGAAAGATTGACGTATCTAATATCACTGGTGATATCAAAATTTCGAAAAATCGATCCATTGGGAGCAAAAAAGCCGAAAAACCAATCAAATTGGCATCTATCCCTCATATTGTATAAATAGTTTGCTATTTCTTTGGTAGTGTTTTAGTGGTGTCTTGGAAGCTGGAGTTCATGTTGTGAACCTGGATTGCCATCGCCCTGCAAAGCGGTGGTTCTGCGCTCAAGCACCTGTCACACGCATGTCACCCTCGGCCCGTAACCTTCGACGTGCCAGAAAGTGTCAATGCTTCGAGTCACACATCCAAAGCCAAACGCAACACAGGACCACTGCCATGAACACCCAATCACCACAGCTTTCAGCGACAGGCCGGCAAAACGCCCTCACAACCCAGCTGCGCCGCATTTTGGCGACGACGGATCTGCTCTGGATAGGCCAACCCCGCCAAACCCTGCCTGCAACCGAACACCGCAAGGCCATGCCAACCCGAGTGCGGCAAAGCGCAACGGGTGTCGACACACTGTTGCCATCCCACTGAAGGAGAGAGCCATGAAAGACCTGCCCATCCCTACCGGCCCACTGGCCTCGCAGTCCTGGTCAAACCTGTTTTTCCGTAAGCCTGCAGAGCGTCTGGCTCTGAAAACGGTGGGTTCGCCTACTGCCAGCCCTTCCACGCCTGGCGTTGGCGGCGCGCCGATTGTGGTGAAAGGCCAGCATGGCCAGCTTAGTGTTTCGTGGGCAAAATCAGCGGATGAAGTGCGTGAGGCCCAGCGCCTGCGGTTTGACGTTTTCGCCACCGAAATGGGCGCCCGACTGGACACAATGGCGCCAGGCCACGATGTCGATGCGTTTGACGCCTACTGTGAGCACCTCCTGGTGCGTGACGAGCGTAGCCGGAAAGTGGTGGGTACTTACCGCGTGCTCACGCCTGAGCAAGCAAAGCGTGTCGGCAGGACTTATGCAGACACCGAATTCGATCTGGGGCGACTGGGCGCTTTGCGCGAGCGCATGGTGGAGCTTGGCCGCAGTTGCGTGCACAAAGACTATCGCCACGGTGGTGTCATCATGGCGCTGTGGGGTGCGTTGGCGGAGTTCATGGTGCGCAATCAGCTGGACACCATGGTTGGCTGCGCCAGTATTCCCATGCTGCACAACGGCGCGGTCAGCGGTGATGTGGCGGCCAGCATTTGGCGAAAAGTCAGTCAATTCCACCTGGCGCCCGTGGAATATCGGGCCACGCCGCGCCTGCCATTGCCCATTGGCATGTTTGACAGCACATTGGACGTAGAACCCCCGGCCCTCATCAAAGGCTATTTGCGGTTGGGTGCCAAAGTGCTTGGCGCACCGGCATGGGACCCCGACTTCAACACGGCCGACTTGCCGATGATGATGCGCATCAACGATTTGCCATCCCGATACCGCAAGCACTTTCTGGGCGCCTGAGTGGAATTCCCTGTCACACAACTGTCATCCTGAAGGGTCACAATTGAGGTTCAAGGCATGCGCAGCTGTCTATCGCCTTGCTAATCAAGAGCACCGCACAAAGGCAACGCAAAGGCACCGCGTAAATGGTTTCTCAATCAGGCAAGAAGGCACTGGCGCTTCAAAACACAACGGTTCCGGCGCTGCTGGACCGCGACCACAGCGCGCTGTCCTTCAACGAACGGGTGCTTTCATGGGCTGATCGCAAGGACGTGCCCTTGCTGGAGCGTTTGCGCTACCTGTGCATCGTCTCGTCCAACCTGGACGAGTTTTTTGAGGTCAGGTCCGAGCCCCATGTGGCGGCGCACCAGGCGGCAGAGACACAGGGCGCCTACACCATTCAGTCCTTTGACCGCATCGCGACGATCGCACGGGTTCTGGTGGATCGCCAGTACACGCTTTACAACGATCAAATTCTGCCGGCACTTGCGGGAGCTGGCATCCGCCTGATGTCGCATGGCGAGCGCAATTCGGCCCAGCGGGACTGGGTCCGTCAATACTTTGAGCGTGAAGTTCGACCGCTTCTGATACCGGTGGCGCTTGACCCGGCCCATCCTTTCCCCCAGGTCGCCAACAAGTCGCTGAATTTCATTGTGCAGTTGGCGGGCAAGGACGCGTTTGGCCGTGGCAATGAAATCGCCATCGTCAAGGTGCCCAGGGTATTGCCGCGCCTGATCGCGATGCCGGGCAAACTGTCTGGCAAGCAGCGTGTTTTCATTTCACTCTCAAGCGTGATTCGGGCGCATCTGGCGGACCTGTTCAGCGGGCGCGATGTGGGGCAGTTTTCACAGTTCCGGGTGACCCGCCACTCCGATCTTGCAGTGGACGAGGACGACGTGAAGAACCTGCGCACCGCCTTGCGCCAGGGCTTGCAGCACCGGCACTTTGGCCAGGCGGTGCGCATCGAGGTTTCAGCGGGGTGTTCGGAATACCTGGCAGGCTACCTGCTCAAGGAGTTCAATCTGCCGCTGCTGGCGCTTTACCGGGTTCACGGCCCAGTGAACCTGGCGCGCATGGCGCAGTTGATTGACCTGGTGAGTGACCCCGGGCTGTGCTTCCCCGCGTTCAAGCCGAAATACCCGGCTCAACTGGTGCCGGGACAGTCGATTTTTGAGCAGCTCGCACAGGGCGATGTTGTGATCCACCAGCCCTTTGAGAGCTTTGACGCTGTGCTGGCATTTTTGCGCGAAGCCGTGCACGACCCGGATGTGCTGGCGATCAAGCAAACCATCTACCGCACCGGGCCGGACTCAACCTTGATGGACTTGCTGCGCGAAGGGGTTCGCCGCGGCAAGGAAGTCACCGTGGTGGTGGAACTCAAGGCGCGCTTTGACGAAGAGGCCAACATCAACTGGGCGGAGATGCTGGAGTCGATTGGTGCACAGGTTTTGTACGGCGTCGTGGGTCTGAAAACCCACGCCAAAATGATGCTGATCACGCGCCGCGAAGGCAAGCACCTCAAACGCTATGGCCATCTCTCCACTGGCAATTACAACCCGCGAACCGCCCGCTTGTACACCGACGTGAGCCACCTGACGGCGGACGATGGCTTGACGCTAGACATGGAGCATGTTTTTGTGCACCTTGCCAGCCAGGGCCGTCTGCCCCGGCTGAAGCACCTCTGGATGGCACCGTTTGAACTTCAGCGCAGGCTGATTGCCAAAATTGAAGCTCTGGGTGCGGCCGCCGCCGACGGGCAACCGGCCCGGCTGGTCGCCAAAATGAACGCGTTGACTGACGAGTCCCTCATCAGGGCGCTGATCAAAGCGGGGCAGCAGGGCGTGAAGATTGACTTGATCGTGCGCGGCGCCTGCATCTTGCCAGCCAGCGTCCCCGGGGCAACGGCCAACATACGGGTGCGCTCGGTGATTGGCCGGTTTCTGGAACATTCAAGGGTGTTTTACTTTCGCCAGGGAAGTGTTGACGAGCTTTACCTGTCCAGCGCGGACTGGATGAACCGGAACATGATGCGCAGGGTGGAACTGGCTTGGCCCGTCAATGACGCCATCCTGCGCCAGCGCATCGTCGATGAATGCCTGGTGGCGTACCTGCATGACGGGGTGGATGCCTGGGACCTTCAAGCCGATGGCAGCTATCTGCAAGTCAAGCCCGTGCCGGGTGCAGCCGCACACGGCGCGCAGGCCGCGTTGATGGCACGCTACGCTGGGAATACCGGCAGGTCGAATTAGCCATGGACCTCATTCTGTGGCGCCATGCCGAGGCCCATGAGATCGCCCCGGACCAGGACGACATGGCCAGAACCCTGACCCATCGCGGCGAAAAGCAGGCCAGTCGCATGGCGTCGTGGCTGGATCGCCAGTTGCCTGAGGTCACACGCATATGGGTGAGCCCATCCCGCCGGACCGAGCAGACGGCGCAAGCGCTCGCCCGAAAGTTCAAAATCAGGCCGGAACTTGCGCCAAATGCAACCGTCGAGCAGTTGCTGGCGTTGGCCCAATGGCCTCACGCCAAACACACGGTGCTTCTGGTAGGGCATCAACCGGTGTTGGGCCAGACCATTGCGCACCTGCTGGGCCTGAACACCAGCGATTGTGTGGTCAAGCGCGGGGCGCTCTGGTGGCTGCGCTACCGCGAGCGCGAGACGGCTGACAAGACGGTGGTGGTGACCGTTCAGTCACCAGAGGTGCTGTAGCGCGCCCAACGCCGTGCACACGGGCGCCGCTAGACGCTTTGCACGGTCAATGACCAGGGCGTTTTCTGCCAGGCCAAAGCCTCTTCGTTCAACAGGTGCGCCGATTGCGGATACGCCTCAATCCAGCGGCGCTGGCATGCCATGTTCACTTCCTGGGGTTTTGCCGGGTCTACCGTGAGCTGAACGCCGCTGGTGTCCGGGTCCCGCCTGGCGTGGCACAGGATGACGGCCAGGCGCAGGCACATCAGTTGGGCGATGAAGACCTTGTCGCCAAAGTCCAGATTCAGCTTGCGTAGCTTGCCCCGGTGGCCCAGCACCAACAGGCTGAGGCGGTGAAGCTGTGACAGGGCCAGGCCCACGGTATCGGCGTTGTCCAGAATGTAGGCGCCGTGCTTGTGGTAGTCGCTTTGAGACACTTGCGTGCCAATCTCATGCAGTTGCGCTGCCCATTCCAGCTTGCGCAGATCGCTTTGCTGTTCCTGGGACGACATGGCAGCCAGGGCAGTTTGTAAGCCGGTTTGCTGTGGCTGCACGTTGCGCCCAGCGGGTGGCGCCTGAATCTGGTTGAAAAAGTGGCAGGCCACGTTGGCAACCCGGTTGGCCTGTGCGGCGTCTACAGAAAAACGGGCTGCCAGGCGCCGCACCGAAATCGCGGGCAGGTTGGTTTGCACTTCCTGGCTACCCATCAGGTCGCATATGAGGCCATGGCGCAGGCCGCCATTGGCCAGGTGAAGCTCTTCAATTTGCAGCAGTTCAAATACAGCGCGCAGAATGCTCAAGCCCCCGCCGATGATGGCGCGACGGTCGTCCTTCATGCCAGCGAGGCGCAGGCGGTCCGCACTGTGCGCCTGCAGGAGTGTTTGCAGCATCCAGTCCAGCCCGGCACGATTCACTGAGCCGGCAGGCCAACCGGCCGCGGCCAGCACGTCGCCCACCGCGCCGACGGTGCCAGCCGAGCCATAAGCGACTTCCCAGGCATCACGGCGGTATGTGTTCAGTGCTTCGTCCAGCACCGCTTTGGCGGCGATCTCTGCCATTTGAAACGCATTGTGGGTGAACTGGCCCTGCGGGAAGTAGCGCGATGACCACGCAATACTGCCAACCCGGTAGGACTCCATCACTTCGGCGGCTGGTCCTTGTCCCATGACAAGTTCGGTCGAGCGCCCGCCGATGTCCAGCACCAGTCGCCGCTCGTTCGAGTGGGGCAGCAGGTGCGCGACGCCCTGGTAAATCAGCCGCGCTTCCTCGCGCCCGGAGATGACATCGATTGGAAAGCCCAGCACCTTGTGGCCGCTTGCCAGAAACTCGTCGCGGTTGCGCGCTTCACGCATGGTCTGGGTCGCCACCGCACGGACTTCATCAGCTTTGAAGCCCTTGAGGCGTTCGCCAAAACGGGCCAGGCATTCAAGGCCGCGCTGCATGGCCTGCGGGGTCAGGTTGCGGTTGTCGTCCAGGCCATTGCCCTGGCGGACTGTTTCCTTCAAGTATTCGGTGCGTAAAAACTGGCCGTGGTCAACGTGTCCAATTTCAAGGCGGAAGCTGTTCGATCCCAAATCTACAGCCGCCAGACGGGTACCGTTTTGCATCAAATAGTCATTTCACAAGATAAGGCAGCGTGGAGCATAGCACTCGAAAAAGTCACTGGAATTCAAAATTAATTAACCTGTGGGTTAATTTTAGTGAAAACATGATCAAATTTTACCAAAAAATGCATCAAATTGGTTTCTAGCCCTCGTATTGTATACATATTTAGCTATTATTAAAATAGCGTTTCTGGTGCTTGACGAATTAATCGACTGTCACGATGCTGTCACAAACTATTCATATATTGGGGGCAGTTCCAAAACCGCCTTTCACAAAAACCACCCCACTTCAACCTGACAACGCCATTGGCAGAAAACAAGCATCATGAAAAAACATTCCATTTATTCGCACGCCGTGCTGGCCAGTCTCACGGCATTGACCGTGATGACTCCTGCGGCGGCCCAGGAAATCACCGGCGCCGGTGCCAGCTTTCCGGCGCCTGTCTACGCCAAGTGGGCGGCAGACTACAACAAGGCCACCGGGGTCAAAATCAACTACCAGTCGGTCGGCTCTGGCGCTGGCATCAAGCAGATCGACTCCAAAACCGTTGACTTTGGCGCGACCGACATGCCGCTGACCGACGAAGTCTTGAAAACCAAGGGTCAAATCCAGTTCCCCACCGTGATTGGTGGCACCGTGCCTGTGATCAACATCAAGGGGATTGCGCCGGGCCAGATGAAGCTGGACGGCCAGGTGCTGGGCGATATTTTCCTCGGCAAGATCACCAAGTGGAACGACGCCGCCATCAAGGCGCTGAACCCCGGTCTTGCGCTGCCTGATGCCGCCATCGCCCCGGTGCGCCGTGCTGATGGCTCGGGCACCACCTTCAACTTCACCAATTACCTGAGCCGCGTGCACCCCGAGTGGAAAGCCAAAGTGGGCGAGGGCACAGCCGTGAATTGGCCAGTAGGCGCGGGCGGCAAAGGCAACGAAGGCGTGGCCGCATTTGTGAACCGCCTGCCCAATTCAATTGGCTACGTGGAATATTCGTACGTCAAGCAAAACAAGATGACCTACACGCTGATGAAGAACCGCGACGGCGTGTTTGTGGCACCCGATGACGAAACCTTCAAGGCCGCAGCCGCCGGCGCAGACTGGAACAAGTCCTTCTTCCAGTTGATCACCGACCAGCCTGGCAAAAACGCCTGGCCCATTACCACGGCGACCTTCATCCTGATGCATGTCAAGCAGGAAAAGCCCGCCAACGCGACCGAGACTTTCAAGTTCTTCACCTGGGCCTATAAAAACGGCGGCAAAGTGGCCGCTGACCTGGACTACGTACCGATGCCTGACAACGTGATTGGCGCGATTGAGAAGGCCTGGGGCCAGGTGACCGACGGGGCTGGCAAGGCAGTCGCCATCAAATAGCAAGCCGGTCGCTTTGCTATTGAATTGACAACCTGAAAGAGGAGCGACTGCGTGTCATCTACACTTCCAGCAAGCCCGATGTCCATGGGCAAATCGGATCCAACCAACCGACGTGTGATGACCAAACCGCCTCCTCTCAAACGAGCCCGCTCCGGGCCTATGGCAGACCGCATCTTCGGCTGGCTGGCCAAAGGTGCGGCGCTGTTTACGCTAGCGCTGCTGGCGGCCATTCTGGTGTCACTCACCATCAGCGCCTGGCCGGCGATTGCCAAGTACGGTTTAGGCTTCCTGACCAGCACCACCTGGGATCCCGTCAAGGAAGAGTACGGCGGGCTGGTCATGATTTACGGCACGCTGATGACATCGTTCATCGCGTTGCTGATCGCTGTGCCCGTGAGTTTTGGCATTGCGCTGTTCCTCACGGAACTGTCGCCTGCATGGCTGAAACGGCCCCTCGGCACAGCGATTGAGTTGCTGGCGGCAGTGCCGTCCATTGTTTACGGCATGTGGGGCTTGCTGGTATTCAGCCCCGTTTTGTCCACCTACGTTCAACAGCCGCTCCAGGCGCTCTTCGGCGGTGTGCCGGTTCTCGGTGCGCTGTTTTCCGGCCCACCGGTGGGCATCGGCATTTTGTCGGCCGGCATTATTCTGGCCATCATGATCATTCCGTTCATCGCGGCAGTAATGCGTGACGTGTTTGAAGTGACGCCGCCTTTGCTGAAAGAGTCAGCCTATGCCCTGGGTGCAACCACCTGGGAAGTGGTCTCCAAAGTGGTGCTGCCCTACACCAAAGCTGGAGTAGTCGGCGGCATCATGCTGGGGCTGGGCCGCGCGATTGGCGAGACCATGGCCGTCACCTTCGTGATTGGCAATTTCAACCAGCTTGATTCCCTGAGCCTGTTTCAGGCGGCCAACAGCATCACCTCGGCACTGGCCAATGAGTTTGCCGAAGCCGGTGAGGGCTTGCACCAGGCGGCCCTGATGTACCTGGGACTGGTCCTGTTCTTCATCACATTTGTGGTGCTGGCGCTGTCCAAAATGTTGCTGTCGCAGTTGAAGAAGGGTGAGGGGGCCAAATCATGAGCACCAGTGAGTTGCTATTGCAGGCAAATGAGCTGCAAGTCACCCGCGAGGCCAAATATGCGCAGCGCAAAGTGGTGAATCGCATCGCGCTGGCGCTGTCGTTGATGGCGATGGTTTTTGGCCTGTTCTGGCTGTTCTGGATTTTGTTTGAAACTGCGCGGCAGGGGCTGGGCGGCCTGAACTGGGCCACGTTGACGCAGATGACGCCGCCGCCCAATGACGAAGGGGGCTTGGCCAACGCCATGTATGGATCGTTCCTGATGGTGTTGTTGGCGACCTTTGTGGGCACGCCAATCGGCATGATGGCCGGCATTTACCTCGCAGAGTTCGACAGCAAGGGCTGGCTTGCCAATACGACCCGGTTTGTCACCGATATTTTGCTGTCCGCGCCGTCCATTGTGATCGGCCTTTTTGTGTACGCCGTGGTGGTGTCGCGCTTCAAGGCTTTTTCGGGTTGGGCGGGTGTGATCGCGCTGGCACTGATTGTGATTCCGGTGGTAATCAGAACCACCGAGAACATGTTGCAGTTGATTCCGGCCGGGCTGCGGGAGGCGGCATACGCCCTGGGGGCACCCAAATGGAAGGTGATTTTGAGCATCACGCTCAAAGCCGCACGTGCGGGTGTGATCACTGGCGTGATGTTGGCAATTGCCCGCATTGCCGGTGAAACCGCGCCGCTGCTGTTCACCGCACTGAACAACCAGTTCTGGACATCGAGCCTGACCGAACCCATGGCCAGTCTGCCGGTCACGATTTTCAAGTTCGCCATGAGTCCTTACGAGAACTGGCAGAAGCTGGCCTGGGCAGGGGTGTTCATGATCACCATGACAGTGCTGGGCTTGAATATTCTGGCCCGCATTTTGACCCGCAGCAAGTGAACGTCTGCAATGCGCAAGGTAACTTCGGCCTAATTGAATTTTCAGCAAAGTTTGAACCATGACTACCGCAACCGCCACCAAAGACCCTTCCAAAATATCCGTCAAGGATCTCAACTTCTATTACGGAAAATTCCACGCGCTCAAGGGCATCAATCTGGAAATTCCTGAAAAGAAGGTGACTGCGTTCATTGGGCCGTCGGGTTGCGGCAAGTCCACGTTGCTGCGTGTTTTCAACCGCATGTTCGAGCTTTACCCTGAACAGCGTGCCGAGGGGCACATCATGCTGGACGGCGAGAACCTGCTCACGAGCAAGAAGGACATCGCGTTGTTGCGGGCGAAAGTGGGCATGGTGTTTCAGAAGCCCACGCCGTTCCCGATGTCAATTTTTGACAATATCGCGTTTGGCGTCAAACTGTTTGAAAATCTCAACGCCACTGACATGGAGGAGCGCGTGGAATGGGCCCTTCGCAAGGCCGCGCTGTGGAACGAAGTCAAAGACAAGTTGGGCCAAAGCGGTTCGGGCCTGTCCGGCGGGCAGCAGCAGCGCCTTTGCATTGCACGGGGAATTGCCATCAAGCCGGAAGTGCTACTGCTGGATGAACCGTGCTCCGCGCTGGACCCGATTTCAACTGCCAAAATTGAAGAGCTGATTTCTGAACTGAAGAAGGACTACACCGTGGTGATCGTGACCCACAACATGCAGCAGGCGGCGCGCTGCAGCGACTATACGGCCTATATGTACCTGGGAGACTTGATGGAATTTGGATCTACGGAGCAGATGTTTTTCAAGCCGACCCGAAGAGAAACTGAAGACTACATCACCGGGAGGTTTGGATGACTTTGCCAACCTGCCAACGACAGATCGCCGCCCTGGGAGAGCAACTTGCCTGAAAGACACCTATCAACCCAATTCGACACGGAACTCACTTCGGTGTCCACCAGGGTCATGGAGCTTGGTGGTTTGGTGGAGTCCCAGATTCGCCAGGCCATCTACGCCCTGTCCCAGTTCAGCATGGAAGTGGCGGACCAGGTGACTGCCACCGAGGCCCGCGTGAATGCCATGGAAATTGAAATTGACCGAGAGCTGTCCAGCATCATCGCGCGGCGCCAGCCCACGGCCAGAGACCTGCGTTTGCTGATTGCAATCTCCAAAACCACGGCCAATCTGGAGCGGGTGGGCGACGAGGCCGAAAAAATTGCGCGCATGGTGCGATCCATCATCAACAGCGGATCGCCCAGGTCGCTTCCGTCGCTGGAGTTGCGTGTCGCCGCCGATCTGGCGTCCGGCCTGTTGAACAAGGCGCTCAATGCGTTTGCCCGACTGGACACAACGGCCGCCTTGGCAATCCTCAAGGAAGACGATTTGATCGACCAGGAGTTCAACGGCTTTGTGCGCAAGCTGGTTACCTACATGATGGAGGATCCGCGCATGATCTCCCCCAGCCTGGATCTGCTTTTCCTGGCCAAAGCCATTGAACGCATCGGGGACCATGCGAAGAACATTGCCGAGTTCATCATTTATGTGGTGAAGGGGGAAGATGTCCGCCATTCCTCGATAGAACAGATTGAGTCGGTGGTCAGATGAAACACCAGCCCGGCGTACTGATTGTTGAAGACGAACCCGCCATTGCCGAGCTGATCGCCGTCAATCTGCGGCACAACGGCTTCACGCCGACGTGGGCGATCGACAGTGTGAGTGCCCAGCGCGAACTGGACGCTGTGCTGCCTGATGTGATCCTGCTGGACTGGATGTTGCCTGGTGAAAGTGGTTTGTCACTTGCGCGGCGCTGGCGTGGAGATGCCCGCACCAAGGGGGTACCCATCATCATGCTGACGGCGCGGGGTGATGAGGCTGATCGCGTGTCCGGTCTTGACGCAGGCGCTGACGACTACATCGCCAAGCCATTTTCTACCAAGGAATTGCTGGCCAGAATCAGGGCTGTCCTGCGGCGAAGGGCGCCCGAGCAGGCCGGTGGCATGGTGGCCATTGGTGACTTGTCGCTTGATTCGTCCACCTACCGCGTGATGTTCAATCAGCAAACCCTCAAGCTGGGTCCGACCGAGTTCAAATTGCTGCACTACCTGATGAACCATGCAGAACGGGTGCACAGCCGATCCCAATTGCTGGACAAGGTCTGGGGTGACCATGTCTTTATTGAGGAGCGCACGGTTGACGTCCACGTCAAGCGTTTGCGCGAATCTCTGGGCAGTGCGGGCGCCATGATCGAGACCGTTCGCGGTGCTGGGTACCGGGTTACCGCGCGTCCGGAAACGCCATTGGTAAAAGCATCGTCAGTTCAAGCACTCGCTTGAAAGCGGGTCTATGCGGTTTGATCCGGACAGCACGCCCGGGTTTGTCAGCCTGGGAGCAACTGGCGCGGCTATCATTGCCCTGACCTATGTTTTGGCGCTTGATTTTCTTTTTGCTGGCACTTTGTGCTGGTGCACTTCTGGGGTGGATTTCGGGGCGTGCAGCTGGTCTTGAAAATGCCTGGGTCGGCGCTTTTTTTGGACTGATGGCAGGGTCGGTCGCGTGGGTTTTAACCGACCTGCTTCGCAGCGCAAAACTGCTTCGGTGGTTGCGATCGAGCGACCAGGCTGGGCCGGGCGGTATCAGTCCAGGAGGGATCTGGGGCGAAGTGTTCGACCGCACCCGGCGCCAAGTGCGGGCTCGAGACCAGCTCACCCTTGCCAGCGACTTGCGCCTGCAGGACTTCCTGGCAGCATTGCAGACCTCGCCCGGCGGCATGGTGCTGCTGGACCGCGAGTCTCGTATCGAGTGGTTCAACCAGACGGCGACCCTGCACTTTGGATTCGAGGCACACCGGGACTTGTCGCAGCATATTGGCAATCTGGTGCGGGACCCCGCTTTTGCGGCCTATTTTGCGGGCCACGATTTTCGCCGGGATGTCGTAATTCCCGGGCGGGAAGATGCGCAGTCACGTCCGGTCAAACTCGCAGTTCAACTGCACCTTTATGGAGATGGTCGCCTGCTTTTGCTTTCGCGGGATATTACCGCTGTCGAGCAGGCAGAGGCCATGCGCCGGGATTTTGTCGCCAATGTGTCGCATGAAATCCGCACACCGCTCACCGTGCTGTCCGGCTTTGTAGAAACCTTGCAGACGCTGAACTTGAGTGAAGAAGAGCGCGTCCGCTACCTTGACTTGATGGCTCAGCAGGCGCACCGAATGCAGACGCTGGTCAACGACTTGCTGACGCTTTCCCGGTTGGAAGGAAGTCCACCGGTGGGCGCAGGTGCCTGGTTGCCCGTGCGTCAACTCGTTGAACAGGCTTCACAGGAGGCCCGCAGTCTGGCTTTGGTACTGGACCGGCCCAATCGGGCTGTCCATGACATTCAGGTTGACACCGGGCCACCATGTGAAATTGCAGGGGACGCCAGCGAGTTGTCCAGCGCCATGACCAACCTGGCCTGCAATGCAATTCGCCACACGCCGGGCGGCAGCATTTTGATTCAATGGCGCCGGCTTGATGACGGAAGGGGTGAATTCTCGGTGCAGGACACAGGGCCCGGGATTGCGGCAGAACACATTCCGCGCCTGACAGAACGGTTTTATCGGGTAGATCGCAGCCGGTC
>JANMCB010000294.1:0-1605 GCA_031360805.1 Rhodoferax sp. | reverse complement strand
AAATAGGGCACATGAATGAACCCGCCGCGCGCCCGTTTGAAGCCGCGCTGGGTCGCAAGGGCATGCATCAAGCCATAAAAAACGTGGTTGCAGACAAAGGTGCCGGCGGTTTGCGAGACTTCCGCTGCCACACCCTCATGCCGCAAGGCCAACAGGATCGCCTTGATGGGCAGGCCGGTAAAGTACGCTGCCGGCGCGCCGTCGACCACGGGCGTGTCCAGCGGACTTGCACCCGCGTTGTCGGGAATGCGGGCGTCATTGACATTGATGGCGATGCGTTCGAGCGAGAGGGCGCTGCGCCCACCGGCCTGGCCGACGGAGATGGTCAAGACCGGCTTGTGCTGCCGCAACAGTTCGCCCAAGGCTTGCAGCGACTCGCCAAATACGGTGGGCAGTCGGGCCGCGACCAAGCGGTGCCCGGCAATCTGGCGGCCATGCAGTGCGCGACAGACTTGCCAGCTCGGGTTGATGGTTTCTCCTCCAAAGGCGTCAAAACCGGTCAGCAAAACGCAGGGTTTGGCGGCCACCCTGCCCGCGGGCGCCTTCTTGAGGACTTTGACGGGTTGGCCGGGCAGGGCCACGGGGCTTGTGAGATGCGCCTTGCGATGTACCATGGCGGTAATTTACCGCAAGGAGACGTTTCATGAAATGGGAAGGCAATCGCGAATCGGACAACGTGGAAGACCAGCGCTCCAGCGGCGGCGGTGGCATTGGCGGGCGGGGCATTGGCATTGGGTCGATTGCGATTGCGCTGGTAGCGTCGTACTTCTTTGGCATCAACCCGATGACAGTCTTGAACATTTTGAGCGGTGGCGGCGCACCGGAAGCCCAGGTGGCCCAGGGCCCGGCTCAAAAACCGCCCGCTGACGACCGTATGGCCAAATTTGTCGGCACGGTGCTGGCGGACACTGAGGATGTCTGGAAAGATGTCTTCACCAAAGGCGGCGCGACCTACAAAGAGCCCAAGCTGGTGCTGTTTCGTGGTGCCACCCAAACCGCATGCGGTTCAGGCGAGGCGGCGATGGGGCCGTTTTACTGCCCGGGTGACCAGAAGGTTTACATCGACCTGGCGTTCTACCAGACACTCAAGGAGCGCTTGGGCGCGCCGGGCGATTTTGCCCAAGCCTATGTGATTGCCCATGAAGTGGGTCACCACGTCCAGAATCTGCTGGGTATCAGTACAAAAATGGACCAAATGCGCAGCCGCGTGAGCCAGACTGAGTTCAATGCCTTAAGCGTGCGCCTGGAACTGCAAGCCGACTGCTTTGCCGGCGTTTGGGCGCATCACGCGCAAAAGTCGCGGCAGATTCTTGAAAACGGCGACGTCGAGGAAGCCATGAACGCGGCCGCCAAAATCGGCGACGACGCGCTGCAGCGGGGCGGCGGCGGGCGTGTGGTGCCGGAAAGCTTTACCCACGGCACCAGCGCACAGCGGGCGCGCTGGTTCAACACCGGGCTGCAAATTGGCAGCGTCAAAGGCTGCGACACCTTCGCCGCACGCCAGTTGTAGGGTGTTTGGCCGACTTGGCGGATAATAGAGGTTTGCCCTGGAGCGGACGTTGTCTGGATCGGGGGCTGCTGGGGCCTTTTTGGGCTCCTTCCCTT
>JANMCB010000287.1:0-8406 GCA_031360805.1 Rhodoferax sp. | reverse complement strand
AGGTTCTGGTTCACAGGCTAATCCAGCTTGGCGCCAGAGACCTTCACCACCGCCGCCCACCGCTTGACCTCGCTACTGACGAATGCACCAAACTGCACCGGTGACAGATTGCCGAAGTCTGCACCCTGCGTGGCCCAGACTGCTTTGGCTTCAGCAGACAGACCGGCCTTGTTGATCTCCTCAACAGCGCGCGCCTGAATCTCGGCCGGGGTGCCCTTGGGCGCCCAGATGCCGTACCACGTAGTGACGGTGTAGTCCGGGAAACCCAGTTCGGCAGCGCAGGGCACATCGGGAAATGCCGCGTTGCGCTTGGCGCCCGACACCATCAGCGCCTTGATACGCCCACCCTTGATGTGACTGGCTGACGAGCCCAGGCCGTCGAACATCATGTCAACTTGCCCGCCGACCAAGTCGCGCAGCGACGGCCCGGCACCGGTGTAAGGAATGTGCGTGATAAAGGTCTTGCTCTGCTGCTTGAACAGCTCACCCGCCAGGTGATGCGACGTGCCAGTGCCGGCCGACCCGTAATTCAGACGGCCCGGGTTGGCCCGCAACTGTGCCAAGAATGCCTTGAAGTCGCCCGGCACATTCTTTGGGTTGACCACCAGGACCTGCGGCACATTGGCGACCAGCGCAAGAGGCACAAAGTCTTTCTCGATGTCGTAATCCAGACGTGGGTACATGCTGGGTGCAATCGTGTGATGAACCGCGCCCATGAACAGGGTGTAGCCATCTGGCACCGCCTTGGCAGCAATGCCCGCGCCGAGCGTTCCACCGGCGCCGCCGCGGTTGTCAATAATCAGCTGTTTTCCGGTGAGCCGCGAAAACTGTGCTGACAACGGACGTGCAAAGGCGTCTGTGCCGCCACCTGGCGGAAAAGGCACGATCATGGTGACGGGCTTCGCAGGCCAGGTCGATTGGGCCTGCGTGCCAAATGCCGCAGCCGCTGTGGTGGCCGCAGCCATGCGCAAAATGGAGCGCCGTGGTAAGGTTTTGATCATCGATGTCTCTCTTTTTGGTTCGAAATAATTTGCTAAAACTGCAAGGCTTCAATTTCGGCAGAAACGGCGATTTTGCCTTGTGCCAATTGCGCACGGTGTTTGTCCAGCCGCTTGAGGTCGTAAAGGTAATTCACCATCAAGCCGCAAGACTGCTTGATTCCTTTGGCTGACGGGTCCCCCGCCCAATTCAGGCTTTCCACCCGCGCACCATTGCCCAGGTGGAACCGGGCGACCGGGTCCAGTGGCTTGCCAGCGGCAAGCTCACTGCCCAAATAGTGTGCGGCGCATTGCAGCAGCAGTCTGCGCACGGGGGACTTTTCATCCAGCGCCAGTGGCGCGTCCGCAGCGGCCAGAATCATCTCCATCGCTGGCTTTGCAACGCCCAATGAGCGCCCAAGCAGCAGTCGGCCTTTGTCGTCAAGCCGGTCAACCATGGCCTGGACATTTTTGCCAAGCCAGGCGCGGAATCCCGGAATCGGTGAGAGCGTGACAAACGTCTTGAGCTTGGGAAATTCGTCCTTCAGGGTTTCAACCACCCGCTTGATCAGCGAATCCCCGAAGCTCACGCCACGCAAACCGCTCTGGGTGTTGCTGATGGAGTAAAAAATCGCTGCGGTCGCTTTCTTGAGATCCGATGCAACTGCAGACTCGTCAAGCAGCGGTGTAATGCTGTGGGCTACATCATCCAGGAGGGCCACTTCGACAAATATCAACGGCTCGTCGACAAGGCGCGGGTGGAAAAAACCGTAGCAGCGCCGGTCAGAGTCAAGCCTGTTTTTGACATCAGCCCAGCTCTTGATGTCGTGAACAGCCTCGTACTTGATTAGCTTTTCGATCAGTGACGCAGGGGAATCCCAACTGATTCGCCGCAGGTCAAGAAACCCGACGTCAAACCAGGTGGAGAACATGTATTCCATCTCGACATCCAGCGCCTGCAGACGCTTGTCTGCCTTCAGATGCGGCAGCATTTCAGCGCGCACGTCCACCAAAAACCGGATGCCGGCGGGGAACGCGCTAAAACGCTGCAACAGGCGCCTGCGTGGCGAAACCGTGGCGCGCCGGTAGTGGACCTCAGCTGCCGGTTCATCCACCGTACCCACAGCGGCGGCAAACTGGGCCTGCGCGGCCTTGACAGTTTGCGGGTCAGCCACAAACTGCTCGCTCATCAAGAGCCACATGTCGCGGCGCTGCTCAGGCGGCGCGGCTGCGTACCAGAGGGCAACGCCTAGCGCACGGCGACCGCCCTCCACCTCACTGACTTGCGGGTCGACAATGGCTCGCAACTCCTGAAGTGTTCTGCGCAGTACCCGCGGCGACAGCGCCTCTTCCTTGTGGCGCAGGCTCCCTTGAAGGCGCTCACGGGTAGAACGTGCGCCCGCAGCTGCCGGGCTTTTTGAGCTTGGCGTCAACTCCGCCACGGGCAGCGCGGGCGGGTTGCCTGATGAAGCACCGACCACCGGACCGGCCGGTTCGCCTTTGGCATTGCCATGAGGCAGCAGCCCGGCGACTTTGCGGGAGATCCAGGTGGTGGTGGAGTTCATGAATTCACCCTCATTGCGAATCTGGAGGTCTAAGCGCGAAACAAAATCAAGGCTGGGTCAGTGGCCAGCGCTCTGGCGCTTCTGTGCCCACCACCAAAGCCCGATACCACCCAGAATCATGGGCACGCAGAGCCATTGGCCCATGCTCATCCCCATGGACAGCAAACCCAGATGCGCATCTGGCTCGCGGAAAAACTCGGCGATAAAGCGAAACACGCCGTAGCCCAGCAGGAACATCGCCGCGACCTGGCCTTCCTTTCGCTCTTTGCGGGCATAAAACCACAGCAGCAAAAACAGCAGTAGCCCTTCCATCAAGATTTGGTAAATCTGCGACGGATGCCGTGGCAAGTCGCCAGCACCCCGGAACACCATGCCCCACGGCAATGACGGGTCTGCCACCCGGCCCCACAGCTCGCCGTTAATGAAGTTGCCGATGCGCCCAGCCGCCAGGCCCGTTGGCACGCACGGCGCCACAAAATCCGCGACTTGCCAAAACGGCCGTTTGCGCGAATGGGCAAACCAGATCATCGAGCCAATAACGCCCAGCATCCCGCCATGAAAGCTCATGCCACCTTGCCACACCATCAAAATCTCCAGCGGGTGCGAAAGGTAGTACATCGGCTTGTAAAACAGGCAATAGCCAATGCGGCCACCCAAGATCACACCCATCACGCCGAGGAAAAGAATGTCCTCAACGTCTTTGCGCACCCAGGCACCCTCGCCTTTGATGGCCACAAACGGCATGTGCTTCAGGCGACGAATGCCCAAAAAGATAAATAGGCCAAACGCCGCCAGATAAGTCAGGCCGTACCAATGGATGGCCAGCGGGCCGAGTTGCAGCGCAACAGGGTTGATTTGAGGGTGAATCAGCATGGGCGATATTGTGCCTGCGCTTGTGGGGTGGGTGCCCAGTGCATTGATCCTCCGTTGCGAAAGCTATATTTACGTCCGCCCGCCGACAGTGCCATGCGCTGCGGTTTTGGGGTGGAATTTCCGCGCGGTGACCATGCACGTTGAACGGACTCATTTAAAAACCGTCAAATTATAAAAAATAGTGCACACGAAATAAATTCGTGTACACTAAATCTATGAAAAACGTCACCCTGAGCGCCGACGACTCGCTGATCGAGCAAGCCCGCGCCCTCGCACGCCTGCGTGGCACCACGCTCAACGAAGAGTTCAGGAAATGGCTGGCCAGTTACGGCAGCGAGGACTTGGGCGGCGTAAAGCTCGCGCAAACCCGCGCCATGCTGGATGAGTTGTCCGCCCCCATCGCAGGCCAGCCGTTTGTGCCTATGGACCATCGATTCGACCCCGCAACGCAGCGCGCGCCCTTGCGTGAACAAGGCGGCGAGCAGGATAACGAACGTGAACAGCGCACCTTGCGCCGCCTGAATGGCACCAACTCATGAACGAGTTTGATAACTCCGCCCGACGCGTGTTTTTTGACACCAACATCGTCGTCTACTGTTTTGACACGCTGGAGCCGCGCAAGCAAACCCGCGCGAAGGATTTGCTGGCTCACGCGCTGACCAACCAGCTCGGCGTGGTCAGCTATCAGGTGATTCAGGAGTTTTGCAATGTCGCCACCAAAGCCCGGCGCTTGCAATTGCCGCAAGAGCGCATCCTGGCCTATGTCAATCTGGTTCTACAGCCGATGAACCAGTTCGGCTCCAGCCCAGCATTGATTGAGTCTGCGCTGAAACTACGCAGCGAGCACGGCTTTTCGTTTTACGACAGCCTGATCATCGCCAGCGCGACCCAAGCCAAGTGCCAGGTGCTGTATTCAGAAGACATGCAACACATGCAGCAGGTGGGTAATTTGCAGATCGTCAATCCGTTTTTGATGGTGGCGAATGATGGACGCGAATGAAAAGTGATATACAGAAACCTGTACAATAAACTTGATGAAAACCACGCTTGATTTTCACGACTCACTCTTGGCAGAGGCCAAGGCTTTTGCCGCGAGCCAACGGGTCAGCCTGACTCGCTTGATTGAGGAAGGCTTGCGCATGCGCTTGCGTGCAGCCGAAGCGCCCCAGACCAGGAAGCGAAGGCCCATGCCTGTGTTCGATGGGAACAGCGGGCTTGCGCCCGGCCTCTCGGGCTTAAGCACACGCGAGATGTTGGACGCTGCGGATTGACCCAGCAATCATGGTGCCAGATGTCAACGTTTTGGTCGCCGCGTTTCGCAAAGATCACTCCCAACACCGAGTTGCCGTCAGTTGGCTCGATCAGGCGCTGACGACATCTGGTGATGGGCAACTGCTGCTGCTGCCCATTGGGGTGATTAGCAGCTTTCTTCGTCTGGTGACGCAACCCAAAATCTTTCCGACGCCAACGCCTATCGAGCGCGCTGTTGACTTCATCGACTGGCTGCTTCTAGACCCTAAAGTAAAGCTCGCCAGTGCGGGCGCCGAATGGGAAAATATACGCAAGCTGGTCTTGAAGAAACAACTCTCGGCCAATCAAATTCCCGATGCGCAGCTTGCCGCCCTGTCAATCGCCTTGAGCGAGCCCTTTGTGACATTTGACAAAGGGTTCCGTCAGCTTCTGCCGCCGTCATTGCTGGTTGTACTGCGGGCAAAGGATACAAAAGATGCTTGACTGACGAGTCGAACGAGCAAGACCAAGCCGCACGCTAAAATTATCTTCACTTACCTCCGAAAACCACCCCATGCCCACCCACCCCATCATCCTGAACCCGCGCAGCAAAAACATCACCGAGGGCAAGTCGCGCGCGCCGAACCGCTCCATGTATTACGCCATGGGCTACGAAGCGGCTGACTTCAAAAAGCCGATGGTCGGCGTGGCCAATGGGCACAGCACAATCACACCTTGCAACTCCGGCCTGCAAAAGCTGGCCGACGCGGCGGTGGCGGGCATTGAAGAAGCTGGCGGCAATGCGCAGATTTTTGGCACGCCGACGATTTCCGACGGCATGGCCATGGGCACTGAGGGCATGAAATATTCGCTGGTGTCGCGTGAAGTCATCAGCGATTGCATCGAAACTTGCGTGCAGGGCCAGTGGATGGACGGCGTGCTGGTGGTGGGCGGTTGCGACAAGAACATGCCCGGCGGCATGATGGGCATGCTGCGCGCCAATGTGCCCGCCATTTACGTCTACGGCGGTACGATTTTGCCGGGCAAGTACAAGGGGCAAGACCTCAACATCGTCAGCGTGTTCGAAGCCGTCGGGCAAAACGCCGCAGGCAACATGAGCGATGAAGATCTGCTGCAAATCGAGCGCCGCGCAGTGCCAGGCACTGGCTCCTGCGGCGGAATGTACACGGCCAACACCATGTCGTCGTCGTTCGAGGCGCTGGGCCTCTCGCTGCCCTACTCGTCCACCATGGCGAACCCGCACGACGAGAAGATGAACTCGGCCAAAGAGTCGGCCAAGGTGCTGATCGAAGCCATCAAGAAAGACATCAAGCCGCGCGACATTGTCACCAAAAAGGCACTGGAGAACGCTGTCGCGGTGATCATGGCCACCGGCGGCTCCACCAATGCAGTGCTACACTTTTTGGCCATCGCCCATGCCGCCCAGGTGCCGTGGACGATTGACGATTTCGAGCGCGTGCGCGTCAAAACCCCGGTGTTGTGCGACTTGAAGCCCAGCGGAAAGTACCTCGCCGTTGACTTGCACAAGGCCGGTGGCATTCCGCAGGTGATGAAGACGCTGCTGGCGGCGGGGCTGCTGCACGGCGACTGCATCACCATCACCGGGCAAACCATTGCCGAAGTGCTGAAGGACCTGCCCGATGTGCCACGGGCTGACCAAGACGTGATTCGCCCGATCTCCAACCCCATGTACAAGCAAGGCCACCTGGCCATCCTCAAAGGCAACTTGAGCCCCGAGGGTTGCGTGGCGAAAATCACCGGCCTGAAAAAGCCCGTGATGACGGGCCCGGCGCGGGTGTTTGACGACGAGCAATCTGGCCTGGCCGCGATTCTGGCCGGGAAAATCGTCGCGGGGGACGTGATGGTGCTGCGCTACCTGGGCCCCAAAGGCGGTCCCGGCATGCCCGAAATGCTGGCGCCGACGGGCGCTTTGATCGGCGCGGGTTTGGGCGAAACTGTCGGCTTGATCACCGATGGGCGTTTTTCCGGCGGCACCTGGGGCATGGTGGTCGGCCACGTCGCGCCCGAGGCGGCGGTGGGCGGCTTGATCGCCTTCATCCAGGAGGGGGATTCCATCACCATCGATTCGCACCAGCTCAAGCTGGAACTCAATGTGAGCGAAGCTGAAATCGCCAAACGAAAAGTCGGCTGGAAAGCCCCGGCACCGCGCTACACCCGTGGCGTGCAGGCCAAGTTTGCTTTCAATGCATCAACCGCCAGCAAGGGCGCAGTTTTAGACGATTATTGAACCTAGCGGCGGCGCTTGGTCTGCAGCGTGCCAATCGCCGCCTTGTTCTGGTCCATCCGGGCCTTGCGCTTGGCGTCTTCACGCTCCATGGCCTTGCGCTTGGTGTAGCCACTGGCGTCAGCCCACGCCCACCAGGCGATGGCCAAGCCAAACGGCGCGAGCACGACATACCAGGCCCAACTGGCCACCGGCCCGATTTCAAGGTACCACATGGCCAGTAAAACGACGCCAAGTCCTAAGAAAAGCATGTCAGTCCCCAGATAATTGTCACAATTTGCGAAAATGAGCTGTCAACGACAGTCATTACAATGACGTTGAAGAACTGTACTCCAACTCTCCACTACACCCAGAGGAAAAAGATGAAACGTGCCCTGTTTGCCCAAGTTGCTGTGATTGCTGCCATGTTCGCAGCCGCGCCCGCGTTTGCGGATCAGGCTCTGGCAACCTCCAAAAACTGCATGGCCTGCCATGCGGTCGACAAAAAGCTGGTCGGCCCGTCCTACAAGGAAGTCGCCGACAAGTACGCCACCGACAAGGGCGCTGCAGACAAACTGGCCGCAAAAATCGTCAAGGGCGGCGCGGGCGTGTGGGGCGCTGTACCCATGCCAGCGAATGCACAGGTTAACGAAGCTGAAGCCAAGAAATTGGCAGCTTGGGTTCTGGCAACCAAATAGCCTGGTTTCTCGCTAACCGGTGAAGCGCCGGTTACCCCAAAAAAAGCCCGCAAATGCGGGCTTTTTTGTTGCGTCGATTGCCCCCATGTCAAGACTGAAAAGGACGTCAACCTTGCTATTTCATATCACGGGTGATATGAATTTATCCGCAAATTAAGCGAAAACCTCTGAAAATCTCTATTTTACCCATCAAATACGCCTTTAACTCTCGTATTTAATAGATAGTTTGCTATTTATATAATAGTAAACTGCCAAGAAACCAATCGTTATCAGTAAGCTTGCCCCAATTGGTCCAGAATCGCCGGATTCTCCAGGGTTGATGTGTCCTGCGTAACGGCCTCCCCTTTGGCAATGGAGCGCAACAAGCGCCGCATGATCTTGCCGCTGCGGGTTTTGGGCAGGTTCTCACCGAAACGGATGTCTTTGGGTTTGGCAATCGGGCCGATCTCCTTGGCCACCCAATCGCGCAGTTCCTTGGCAATTTTCCTGGCCTCATCGCCGGTTGGCATGGGACGCTTCAGGACCACGAAGGCGCAAATCGCCTCGCCCGTCAAGTCGTCTGGACGCCCGACAACAGCCGCTTCGGCCACCAGGTCGGTTTTGGACACCAGCGCGGACTCAATCTCCATCGTGCCCATGCGGTGGCCCGAGACATTCAGCACATCGTCAATCCGCCCTGTGATGCGAAAGTAACCGCGGTCAGCGCTGCGCACGGCGCCGTCGCCGGCCAAATAGTATTTGCCGCCCATTTCCTCAGGGAAATAGCTTTTCTTGAAGCGCTCGGGGTCGTTCCAGATGGTGCGGATCATCGACGGCCA
>JANMCB010000263.1:0-4533 GCA_031360805.1 Rhodoferax sp. | reverse complement strand
GGTTTGGGGCCAACTGCCCTTTTTCAGGTGAGCGGCGCAAGCGTCTGGCAGCACGCGGGGGATGTTCTCCAGCAGGCCGCCGCCGGTGATGTGGGCGAGGGCCTTGATGCCGCCAGGCGTCCCTGGCGTATTGGGGTGATCTTTCAGCGCCGCCAGCAGGTTTTTGACGTACAGGCGGGTGGGTTGCATCAGTGCTGCTTTGAACGGCTTGCCGTCAAGCTGGGCAGGGCAGGCGTTGCCGGCGCGCTCAATGCATTTACGCACCAGGCTGAAGCCGTTGGAATGCACGCCGCTGGAGGCAAGCCCCAGCACCACGTCGACGCTGACCACGGTGTTGGCACCGTTCAGGATTTTTGATTTCTCCACCGCGCCCACGCAAAAACCGGCCAGATCGTATTCGCCCGGCGGGTACATGCCCGGCATTTCAGCGGTTTCGCCACCAATCAGCGCGCAGCCGCTCAACTCGCAGCCTTTGGCGATGCCGCCAATCACGGCGGCGGCGGTGTCCACATCGAGCTTGCCGCAGGCGAAATAGTCCAGAAAGAACAGCGGCTCGGCGCCTTGCACCAGCACGTCGTTCACGCTCATCGCCACCAGGTCAATGCCCACGGTGTCGTGCATGTTCCATTCAAACGCCAGTTTGAGTTTGGTGCCGACGCCGTCGGTGCCGCTGACCAGCACGGGCTCCTTGTAGCGTTTGGGCACCTCAAACAGGGCGCCAAAACCGCCAATCCCGGCCAAAACGCCCTCGCGCATGGTTCTTTTGGCCATCGGCTTTATGCGCTCGACCAGCGCGTCGCCCGCGTCAATGTCAACGCCGGCGTCTTTGTAGGAGAGTGCGGAGCCTGGGGCAGGGGGAATTTGGTGGGTTGACATGGAAAAGCGAAACAAAGGAGGGTTTGGGGCGGATCGCGAACCAGACCCGAATAGAATTTGCACAGATTTTAAGCGGTCGCCCACCTTCCCATTTCGCCGTCCGTCCCAGCCCACCCGATTCGCCCTGATGCAATTCACGTCAACCCAGAAACGCGCCTTCAGCTGGATCGCCATCGCCCTGGTCATTTTGCTGATCCTGTGGCTGATGGGGCCGGTGGTCACGCCGTTCGTCGTGGCGTCGGTGCTGGCCTACGCATTGACGCCCCTGGTCAACCGGCTGGACCACATAGGGCGGGGCCGGCTCCCACGCGTTGTGGCCGTGGTTCTGGTGGAGGTCCTGTTCGTCCTTGCCATGTTCAGCCTGGTGATGCTGATCGTGCCCATCATGGCCAAGGAAATCCCCCTGATGCGCGAACAATTGCCACTGCTGGCCGACAAGTTCAACGGCTGGCTGTCGCCGCTGGCGGCCCAGTTCGGCTTCAATGTGTCGCTGGATGTGGCCAGCATCAAGGCGTTTGTGTTCAAGTACCTCAGTGCCAATTTTGAAGACGCCTTTGGCTCGGTGCTTTCCTCACTCAAACTGGGCGGCAGCGTGGCGTTGACACTGCTTGGCAACGTCGTGCTGATTCCCGTGGCGCTGTTTTACCTGTTGATGGATTGGGAGCGTTTTGTGGCCCGCGCCGTGGCACTGGTGCCGCTTCGGCTGCGCGCCGGTTTCGACAGCTTTACCCAGGAGGCCGATTCCGTTTTGGGCCAGTATCTGCGCGGGCAACTCCTGGTGATGCTTTCCATGGCGGTGTTTTACAGCGTCGGTATGGCGCTGTTTGGTCTGGATTTGGCGCTGCCCATTGGCATTTTCACGGGCCTGGCGATGTTCGTGCCGTATTTGGGCTTTGGCGTGGGCTTGATCATGGCCGTGCTTGCGGGCCTGTTGCAGTTTGCGTCGGTCAAGGCGCTGGTCATGGTTGCCGCGGTGTTTGGCGTTGGGCAACTGCTGGAAGGTTTTGTGCTGACGCCGCGTCTGGTGGGTGAGCGCATTGGCCTGCATCCGCTGGCGGTGATTTTCGCGTTGCTCGCATTCGGCCAGATTTTCGGGCTTGTCGGCGTACTGGTGGCGTTGCCTGCCAGCGCCGTGCTGCTGGTGGCGATGCGGCGCATTCAGGCCAATTACCTCAGAAGCAGGCTGTTCACCGGATGAAGCAGCTCGCGCTTGACATGGGCCTGGCCACTGGCCCCACGCTTCGCAGTTTTGTGCCCGGCCCGAATGAAGCCGTTCTGAGCCACCTGGCGCTGTGGGTGGGTGACCAGTCCAGTACCGAAACGCGTTCGCCGGTGCCCACCTACCTGTGGGGCATGACCGGCAGCGGCAAAACCCATCTGCTCAAGGCTGCCCGTGAAGCCCTGCGCGGCCAAGGCGCCAGCGTCGGCTGGCTGGACGCCACCGTTCTGGAGCCACCTGCGTTCAGCGAAAACTGGGCTGCCGTGATGATGGACGACGTGCACCTGTACACCGCTGTGCAGCAGCAGGCGGCCTTTAACTGGTTTGTGAACGCGCAAACGCTGCAACGCTGGGTGATGGGTTGCGGCAACGTGCCGCCTGCCGACCTGCAACTTCGCGACGACCTGCGCACGCGCCTGGGCTGGGGCCATGTGTTTGCGCTGCACGTGCTGAGCGAGTCCGAGCGGCGCGCCGTGCTGCGCCAGTCGGCTGACGCGCGGGGCGTGTTCCTCGGCGATGAGGTCATGGACTTCATGCTGACCCGCTTCAGCCGCGACCTGGGCAGCCTGATGGAACTGCTGGACCTGATTGACGCCTACGCCTTGCAGACCAAACGTGCCATCACGATCCCGCTGATCAAATCCATGATGGAGAACTCATGACCAAGGTGGCCAAGGTGACGTTTTTTGACCTGGACCACACGCTGCTGACGATTGATTCAGACTACGCGTGGGGCGTCTTCACAACGGCGATTGGTTGGGTTGACCCGGTCGAGTTCGGCCAGCAAAACGAAAAGTTCTACGCGCAGTACCAGGCCGGAACGCTCGATATACATGATTACGTGCGGTTTGCCACGGCAGCCATCAAGCGCCAGGGCGAAGAGAAATTCATCGAAGCGCATCAACAGTACATGCGAGACGTGGTTCGCCCTGCAATGACCGAACCTGCTCTGGCACTGGTGCGCCAGCACGTCCAGGCGCAGGACACGGTGGCCATCGTCACCGCCACCAACGAATTCATCACCCGTCCGGTAGCTCAAGCGTTTGGCGTTGCGGAACTGATCGCGGTGGAGCTGGAGCGCGACAGCGCACCCGGCTCTGGGGGCTGGATCACCGGCGAAATCAAGGGCGTGCCGTCAATGCGCGAAGGCAAGGTGGTGCGGGTTGGGCAGTGGCTTGCGGCGCGAAATCTGGCCTGGGCCGGGATTGAGACCACGTTTTACAGCGATTCCATCAATGATTTGCCGCTTCTGGAGCGGGTCAATCACCCAGTTGCCACGAATCCGGACGTGCGGCTGCGCCAGATTGCAACTGCCCGCGGATGGCGCATACTTGACCTGTTTGAAAAATGTTAACCAAAGTTAGGGTCAAAGCTTGATCAAGAAGTTCATCGAAAAGCTGTTGGGCAAGGCGCCTGGTGCGGCAGGCGGCAAAAAGCCAAAGTTTGGCAAACGCCAGGATTTGGGTGTTGAGGTTCACGGTATCAACCCGGCATTGGTCGACGAGCGGGCCCTGTCGGTCGTGCGCACCCTGAAGGCCGCGGGTTTTGAAGCCTATATTGTTGGCGGCGCAGTGCGCGACCTGATGGTGGGTTTGGTGCCCAAGGACTTTGACGTGGCCACCAACGCCACGCCCGAGCAGGTCAAGGGGCTGTTCCGCCGTGCCTTCATCATCGGGCGGCGCTTTCGCATAGTGCACGTGGTGCATGGGCGCGGGCGCGAGCATGAAGTGATCGAGGTCTCGACCTTTCGCGCCTACATGGACAACGCCGCCGCCGAACAGGTCGCGGGCAATGAGAAAACCAGCAAGAACGAACTGGCAGGCATGAAGCACGCTGTGGATTCATCCGGCCGTGTGCTGCGCGACAACGTCTGGGGTCCGCAGGAAGAAGACGCGGTGCGGCGCGATTTCACCATCAACGCCATGTACTACGACCCGGAAGCGCAGGTCGTGGTCGATTACCACGGCGGCATTGCCGACACCAAGAAGCGCGTTATCCGCATGATCGGCGACCCGGCCACGCGCTACCGCGAAGACCCGGTGCGCATCATCCGTGCCGTGCGCTTTGCCGCCAAGCTGAGTGCTTTGGGCTTCACCCTGGAGGCCAAAACCGCAGCGCCCCTGGTCAAGTCGCAGGAACTGCTGGCGGACGTACCGCAAAGCCGCCTGTTCGACGAAATGCTCAAGTTACTGCAAACCGGGCATTCCCTGGCGTCCATTGCGCAACTGAAAGCCCTGGGCATGGCACGCGGCATTTACCCGCTGCTGGATGTGGTGGTGGAGCGTGCTGGCCAGGATTTTGTCAACGCTGCGCTCAAGGACACCGACCGGCGCGTGGGCGAGGGCAAGCCGGTTGCGCCCAGCTTCTTGCTGGCCTGCGTGTTGTGGGCCGATGTGCGCGATGGCTGGGCCAAACGCCAGCAAGGCGGCCAAAACGAG
>JANMCB010000251.1:0-3338 GCA_031360805.1 Rhodoferax sp. | reverse complement strand
CCAGGCCCGCTGGGACGCCTTGAAGACGGCCATGGCGTCGGCACCCGGCATCCTTTTTGTCGCCTCGGCCGGCAACAGCGGCAACGACCCGAGCTTCAACGAAGCCTACCCCGCCAGCATTGTGTTGCCCAACCTGATCACGGTGGGTGCCGTGGACAAGGCTGGCGACGAAGCCGCATTCACCAGCTATGGGCCCACAGTGGCGGTGCACGCCAACGACTATCAGGTTGACAGCTTTGTACCCGGCGGGCGGCGCATAGCGCTGTCGGGCACGTCCATGTCGGCGCCGCAAGTCACCAACCTTGCGTCAAAAATTCTGGCGGTCAACCCCAATCTGACTGCGCCCGAGGTCATCAGCCTGATCAAGACCACTGCGGAGAAAACCGCCGATGGCCGCCGTACCCTGATCCACCCGGCCAAGGCGCTGGCCGCCGCTGGTTATCGCTGATTTCAGCGGCCGAAGCAGTTTTTGCTGCAACATCGTGCCCAGTTGCGCAGGGGTTCGCGTAGCCCTGAATACTATTAAATAAATAGCAAACTATCTATATAATACGAGGGCTAGAGACACTTTTTATCGGTTTTTTTCCCAAAATGGCGCAAAAAACGGCTCAATATACCCAATATGGGTATATTGAGCCCCTTTTGAAGGCTTGCCGGCCGACTGCACCCGAACGGCTACTGGTGTTTGAAAACATGCGCAAAACTGCGGCTGACCTCCAGCACCTCCGGGTGGTGCTTGAGGCTGACGCGCTGGCGCCCGGCGTCGTCGCGGTGCACCCCTGAAATGGCGCTGACATTGACGATGGTGGAGCGGTGAATCTGCCAGAACTGCTGGTCGTCAAGCTGGAGGATCAGCTCCCGGATCGGCGTGCGGATGAAGGCCTCATGGTCCTGCAATTGAAGGCGGGTGTACTTTTCGTCCGACCTGAAAAACAGCACGTCGCTCACGCTCATCAGCTTGGTCGTGGCGCCGACACTGCATTGCAGCCAGCGCAGCGTAGGCGCAGCCCTGTCGGCGTTCAGGCGCTGTTGCAACTGTGCCAGGGTTTGCAACAGGGCGTCCTGTGCGGCGGGAGACGGATCGGGCTGCGGCGACTGCATCAGCCCCAGCCGGGCGAAGGTTGCAGCGGATCTGCCGTTGTCTTGCCAATGCTTGGCCAGCCGGTCGCGCAGTCGCGCCACGGTTTTATCCAGCCTGGCGCTTTCAACCGGCTTGAGCAAATAGTCCACCGCGCCTTGCTCAAAGGCGGTCACGGCGTACTCGTCATAGGCAGTGACGAAAACGATTTCCCCTTGCCAGCCGTCCAGCGCCACAATTTCCCGGGCCGCTTCGATGCCCGTGAGGCCAGGCATGCGGATGTCCAGAAACACCACATCCGGGCGCTGTTCGTCGGCCAGCTTCACCGCTTCCAGGCCATCACGCGCCACCCCGACAATTTGCAAGTCCGGCCAGCTCTCACGCAGGCGGGCCTGCAACTGCTCGCGCAGCAACCGCTCGTCGTCCGCAATCAGCGCGCGCGGCGGCGGCTGAATTTGCGCAGATGCCGCACTCTCAGCGGAATTTGTCATTGGTGCTGTGGGTTTGAGGCTGGTAGGGGATGGACAGTCGCACGGTTGTGCCACCTTCGTAACCCGATTGCAACTCCATGGAACTCGCGCCGGGGTAGAGCATGGCCAGCCGGTTGCGGATGTTGTCCAGCCCCAGGCCGTTGCCATTTTTGGTGTTGCCAAATATGTCGCCCTCCGGCAGGCCTACGCCGGTATCGACCACCTCCACACGCAGTTTGCCGTCCACAACCTCGGCCTGAACCGTGATGCGCCCACCCTCGGGTTTGGGCTCAATACCGTGCTTGATGGCGTTTTCGACCACAGTTTGCAGCACCATCGGCGGGAACACGGCCGATTCCAGGTTGGCAGGCACCTTGATCTCGAACTCCAGCCGGTCTTCAATGCGCAATTTCAGCAGTTCAAGGTAGGCGCGAATCAGCGTCACCTCGCGCCCCAGCGTCGATGAGTCCTGGCGCATTTGCGGCAACGCCGCACGCAGGTAGCCGATCAGCGTTTTTTGCATGATGGAGGCGCGCTTGGGGTCGGTTTCGATCAAATAGTCGACCGCAGCCAGCGTGTTGAACAGAAAATGCGGCTCCACCTGCGCCTGCAGCAATTTAAGGCGGGCTTGCAACAGTTGGCGCTGGATGGCTTCGCGGTCAGCGCCTTCGGTGACGACGCGCAGCTTGGCGTCGGCCTCAGCCGTTTTGCGCACGATGACCTTGGAGGCAATCAGGTACCCAAACAGTGCCAGCAGCACGAACGAGAAAAGGTCGCCCAGAACGCCACCAAAGGTGCGCTTGATGACTGTGCGTGGGGAAGGCAGCCCGTCGCTATCTTCATCCCCGTCGCTGCCTCCAATGTCGATCCGCACGGAATCTTTTTTGGATTTGGTGGGGCTGTCTTTCGAACTGCCGGCGACTGGTGCACCCGGCGCGTCGGGCGCGGCGGGGGCGCTGGAAGCCGTGCCGGGTGGCATTGCAGGAACATTGGGCGGGCCAGCGACAGGCGCAGTTTCTGTTGACGGCGGTGCGGTCTTGCGCACGCGCTTCCCATCGCAAATGACGATGCCACCGTTTTTGCCGCCAATGCGAATCTCGTCGCCCTCGCAATCGTGTTGCCTGCCTGCCTTTTCATTGCCTTCCTTGGCGGTACGCGTGACAGCCACTGCGGGCTCTTTGTCGTGCCGAAGGTTCAGCACGTCGCGCATCATCTGGCTGACGATAACCACGATCAGGATCAGCCCGATCATGCGCCACCAGGTCAGCGACGCCGCCCATTCGCTCATCGAGGTGTTCAGCCGCTTGAGCCACCCAAATCGCTCAGGCTGGCTCGCAGCCTGGTTGGCCGATGGGCTGGCAGGTTGTGGGGGCAGGTTCATGAACTCAGAGCTTAGCGCTATTTTTCATGCCATTGGCGGCCAGCCTGGAATCGGCCACGTCCGAATTGGCCGTGCTGCCAGATTGCGACGCGCCGTGTCCCGCTGCCTGGGCGGCGGCCTGTGTCTGTTCGAACTGGGCCATCCGCGCCATGCACAACGCGGAGTCACCAGCGTGCTGGAACGTGGAAGTGATCCCGCTGAACAGCACGAAACTGACCGCCACACTGGTGCAAAGTACCAAAAGACGGGGTTGGCGAACTGAAAACGATTTCATGAAAATCTCCTTGGGTTCAATGGCCGGGGGTTGGTTTGGATTAAGCCGGCCCCGCCATGAACTGCAATGTAATTTCGGCGTACTGCGGATGCACCCGGTTTGCGACGAACTGCAGAAAGCTGCGAAATTCGGCAG
>JANMCB010000244.1:0-21854 GCA_031360805.1 Rhodoferax sp. | reverse complement strand
CCTCTTTTGGTCCGAAAAACACCTTCGCGGTGAACGCCAAAACCGGCGAGGTGAAATGGACCTATCAGCCTGACGTGCCCAAGGGTGTTGAGCAATACGCCTGCTGCGACGTCAACAACCGCGGCGTCGCCCATCAAGACGGCAAAATTTTCTTGGGCCGCCTGGACGCCCACGTGGTGGCTCTGGATGCCAAGACCGGCAAAGAACTCTGGAAAACCCAGGTCATCGACCATACCGGCGGCTCGGTGATCACATCACCCCCGACCCTGGTGAAAAATCTGGTCATCACAGGTTACGGCGGTGGCGAATACGGTGTGCGAGGCTCATTGGTCGCACTGGACCAGGCGACGGGCAAAGAAGTCTGGCGCACCTACACGGTGCCCATGGGCACTGAGCCCGGCGCCGACACCTGGAAGGGTGACTCTGGCAAAAACGGCGGCGCGGTCGCCTGGCACATCGGCTCCTACGATCCGAAGTTGAACCTGGTTTATTACGGCACCAGCAACCCGGCGCCATGGTCAGCTTCGGTGCGCGGCAATGACAGCTCGGACGTCGGCAAGTTCACCAACTTGTACTCGGCTTCGGTGCTGGCCTTGAACGCCGACACCGGCAAAATCAGCTGGCACTACCAGTTCACGCCGCATGACGCGTGGGACTATGACGGCGTGAACGAGCTGGTCTTTGGCGATCAAAACGTTGAAGGCAAATCGGTGCCAGTGATCATGCAGGCCAACCGCAACGGTTTCTTCTATGTGATCGACCGGACCAACGGCAAGCTGATTTCGGCCAAACAGTTCATCGAAGGCGTCAACTGGGCGACCGGCATTGACATGAAAACCGGCTCACCGATCGAGACGGCAGGCAACGCCAAACGACCCGGCATGAAGCGCAAAGCCAGCGACATTTGCCCCAACCTGATTGGTGGCAAGAACTGGATGCCCATGAGCTACAGCAAGCAGACCGGGCTGGTTTACATCCCGACCATGAATCTGTGCATGGACCTTGAAGGTATCCAGGCCGACTACAAACGTGGCGCGTTCTACCTGGGCGTGAACTTTGACCTTGGCAAAGTCGGCCCGGGCGGTCATATGGGCGGCGTCAAGGCATGGGATCCAGTAAAGCAGCAAGAAGTCTGGTTTAACAAGCAGGATTTGCCGTTCAATGGTGGCATGATGACCACGGCTGGCGGCCTGCTGTTTCATGGCGACATCAAAGGCTGGTTCAGGGCATCTGATGCCAAAACGGGCAAAGAGCTTTGGAAGTTCAACACCGGCTCAGGCATCACTGCTGCGCCCATGACCTACACGCTAGACGGCAAGCAGTATGTGGCGGTTGTGTCCGGTCGTACCCAATCGATCCCTGCGTTCTTCGGCGCGCTCGGTGAGAAAATGGTAGCTGCCAGCCCCGAAGGTGGCACGTTGTACGTGTTTGCCTTGAATTGATTCGATAGACGAAGGTCAACGCCCTCGGTCAAGTGGGCGTTGAACATCCGGTGATTCCACGCAACCCGTGTCACGTTTCACGTTTCACGGGTTTTCAATTTGTAGAAGTGTGATTTTGAAGCGAGATTTTGAAATGACGACAGCCGGACCCGTGTTTCGCGCGTTGAACGCCACCATTGCCTTTGCCTTCACTGCGGCCCTGACGGCGCTGGCTGCGCCGACTTTAGCGGTGGCTGCTGATCCTTTGCGCGTGTGCGCCGACCCGGACAACCTGCCATTCAGCAAATCGGAAGGTCCGGAGCGGGGTCTGTATGTCGACCTCGCAGAGTTGGTCGCCAAAAAATTGAACGCCACACCGGTTCAATACTCCTGGTACCTCACCTATTTCCAGCGCCGAGCGCTTCGCAATACCACCAATGAATGTGATGCTGTTTTTGCCTTGCCGACTGACGCAGATTACCGAGCCCGAGGTTTGCAAAAGACAGCTGCGTTTCTTGATGTTGGCTATGCGCTTGTGAGCGCACCCGGATTCCAGTTCAATAGCCTTGAAGACCTCAAAGGCAAGCGCCTCGCAGTGCAGTTTCAAACCAACCCGCACATTTTGCTGTCTCAGCGCACCGACCTGCCGTTTACCACGCTCAAGACCTCCGAGGAAATGTTTGCAGCGCTTGCCAAGGGCGAAATCGATGCCGGATTTTTGTGGGGTCCTGTGGCAGGTTATGACAACCAGCGCAACCACGGCGGCAGATGGAAAGTCACGCCGCTGACCGGCCCGGACCTGACTGGCCAGGTGTCAGTCGCGGTGCGACGTGAAAAGGCTGATCTCATCAAGGAAATTGATTCAGCGTTGGTCGCGCTCAAGCCCGAAATTGCCGCCTTGGCAGTCAAGTATGGATTTCCGCTTTCGAATCCAGTTAAATTGACGATTGTGGCCAAAGCGGATGCATTGCCTGAGTCAGTCCCTTCGCACATTGCTTCTGCGACCCTCCCATCAAACCGCTCGGTCAAAGTGCCGGATCATCTCGTCGTCAACATACAGGCGCCGGCCGACGAAGTCAAAAAGACCAAGCCGGCTCCCAAACCCAAGGCGGCCGCAAGCGCTGCAAAGGCTGGAACCAATGCACAGGCAGCAGCCAAAGCTGCCGCTGGCGGAGCCGCCATGCAGACCGCGAGCGAGCAGGCTCCGGCCCTGAGCCCATCCGCACAATTGGGACGGGTGCGCTTCAACGACCAGTGCTCCCATTGCCACGGTACCGACGGTGCCAGCCCATTGCGGGAGCGCGATGTGCGGCGCCTGAAGATGCGGTATGACGCGAAGTGGAGAGAACTGGCCAGCGTGACAATCAAGAATGGCCGCAATGACCTGGGAATGCCACCCTGGAAAGACATTCTGAAAGAACCAGATATCGACCAGCTGCTTAGCTTTCTGGAGACGCTTCAGAAATAATGGCACATGACATTGGCCTGCCGCTGCGTCCTCGCAGACCAGGCTGCTTTGATGCGATTTCCAAAAAAGTCCACCTATGCTGACTGTCAAAACCATCAGCAAACGCTACGGCGAACGCTGGGCCCTGAGGGATGTCAGCTTTGAACTGAAGGCAGGTCAATTTTGTGCCCTGCTCGGCCCGAACGGCGCTGGCAAGTCAACGCTGTTCCAATTACTCACCGGGCTGTTTGTGCCAGACAGTGGCGAGATCTTGATCGACGGCATAGCGCTGAATGAAAAGCCGACACACGCCCTTGCTCGCATCGGTGTGGTCTTTCAGCAGCAGGCGCTGGACCTCGATTTGTCAGTGCGGCGCAACCTCCAGTTTCACGCCGACCTGCACGGCTTGCCCCGTAAAACAGCCCGTGAACGTATCGCTGAAGACTGCGCTGTCATGGGACTGACGGCAGACCTTGACCGCCCATGCCGTGAACTCTCTGGTGGCACCAAGCGAAAGGTTGAACTGGTGCGCGCATTGCTGCATCGGCCTGGCTTGATCCTGATGGACGAGGCGACAGTCGGGCTGGATCCAAAATCACGCAAGGACATGCTGGCAGCCGTGCATTTGGACGTGAAAAGGCGCGGCAGCAGCGTGCTATGGGCAACCCACTGGGTCGAGGAAACGATTGACGCCGACAGACTGCTGGTTCTGCATCAAGGTGAAACAGTGGCACAGGGCAGTCCCGCCGAAGTAAGCTCTGCGCTGGGCGGCGCCACATTGGAGCAAGGGTTTATCGCGCGGACTACGGCACGCGCCACCAACCCATCGGGGACGGACATTGGCAACAACTCAAACGGAGGATCAAAAACTTGAAAGCTTCAAAACTATATTCTGTAAAGACTCGACTGCAACTGCTTCTGTTCGTCTCTGCCTTCTCCTTTGCTTTGCCTTGGGCCGCGTTGGCGCAAACAACCGCCCTCGTCTCCAGCGAAAAGGACAACGCACTGACTATCGTGAACCTCAAGGATCAAAAAGTCGAAGGCACCATCCCTACCTGCAAACGCCCGCGCCATTTGCAGCTCACTCCAGACGCAAAGCAGATTCTGGTGGCATGCGGTGGTGACAACGCTGCTGACGTGATCGATGTCGCCACCCGCAAATCTGTAGGCCGGATTCCATTGGGTGCTGACCCGGAGGCATTTGACATTTCCCCCGACGGCAAGACGCTCTACGTTTCCAACGAGGATGAGGGCGAAGTGAGTTTTGTCGATATCGCGAGCAAAAAGGTGTTTAAAGAAGTGAAGGTCGGCAAGGAGCCTGAGGGCGTGAAGGTATCGCTGGATGGCAAAGTGGTTTACGTGACCTCGGAAGTTGCGAGCATGGTGCACGTGATTGACACCGCCACTGCCAAGGTCGTTAAAAACATAGCAGTGGGCAAGCGTCCAAGGCGCATGGCGCTGACACCTGACGGTGCCGAATTGTGGGTCACCAACGAACTGGGTGCCAGCGTCAGTATCATTTCTGTCAAGGACCTGAAAGTGATCGGCACCGTCAAGTTTGCCATCAAAGGCGCCAAGGCGACTGATATCACGCCTGTGGGAATTGCCATGAGCAAGGACGGCAAGCGTGCCTTCGTGGGCTTGGGCCGTGCCAACCATGTGGCTTTCATCGACGTTTCCAAACGCGAAACCACGCACCAGGTACTGGCGGGAAAACGCGCCTGGAATGTCACGCTCAACAAAGACGAATCCCAGCTCTATGTCATCAATGGATTGTCGGACGACATGACCGTTATCGATGTCGCCACTGCCAAGGCCACCAAGTCGATTCCAGTTGGGCGGGTGCCCTACGGCGCGGTTCTGATCGACTGATTCTCAGGCTGCACCGTGGTTTTTTGCATCAGGCGTCATCGCATTGCACTTCGTGCTGCCATTTTGACATGGGTCTGGTGCGCTGCAGGGGCGCAAGCTGCGGTGTGGAACGTCACGCTGATCGAGCGGTCCGACAATCCGCAACTGGAGCGGTCGCGGCTGGAGCGAGGCTATCTGGGCCACCCGGGCGGCACGGCAGCCGATGGTATTGCCGTGGCATTTGACGAGGCGCAATTTGAGCTTGAAGCGGGAAAGGCAACAGTCAAACTCAAAACCGAACAGGTCAATAGTCTGGAATCGGCAAAATCTGCCGCGCAAAGGGCCGAGAAAGCCGGTGCACCGTTACTCGTGATCAGCGTACCTTCCGATTGGGTTGCGCCGTTGGCGGCTTCAGTCAAGGTGCCCATCTTGAATGTGGGCGCCACGTCGGACGCATTGCGGGAAAAGGATTGTGCTGCAAACCTGTATCACCTGTTACCGGGTGAGCGAATGCGGGCCGACGCACTGGCGCAAGCACTGGTAGCGCGCAAATGGACTCAGGTTCTGGTGTTGACCGGCCCGAGCGCACAAGACGCCGAACGCAGCGCAGTGGCTTTGGCGGCCCTGAAGCGATACGGCAGCAAGACTGTTGCATTCAAACCTTTCAAACTCTCGACCGATCCGCGTGAGCGGGCACTTGCCAACCTCGCCTTGCTCACAGGGAACATGAGCTATGACGTTGTCTGGGTCGTTGACAGCGACGGGGAATTTGCCCGTGGAATGCCTTACAACACGGCCCTGCCGCGCCCGGTCGTAGGCGATGCTGGCTTGGTGGCGCTGGCCTGGCAGCATCAGTTTGAACGGTTTGGCGCGCCACAAGTCAGTCGCCGGTTTGTCAAAGCGGCGAAGCGCCCCATGACGGACTACGACTGGGCCGCCTGGATGGCCGGCAAGGCAATCGTTGCCGCCGCAGGTGTGACCCAGAAACTCGACGGCGCTTCGGTCCATTCCGCGCTGCTTGGCGCCAACCTGGACGGCTCCAAAGGTGTCGCCATGCAGTTCAGGCCGTGGGACCGCCAATTGCGCCAGCCCATGCTGTTGTCCGATGGCCAGGGCGTATTGGCCACCCTGCCACTGGAAGGCGTGCTTCACCCCCGCAACACGCTGGACACGCTGGGTGCCGACGAGCCAGAAAAACTTTGCAAAAACAAACTGTGAACCTGCCCGCATCTACCGCAACCCGTTCCATTCGCATGTCCCATTTGGCGCAGGCGCTGCAGGCCATCGTATCGCGCGAGCTGTTCAAGTTCTCGCGCCAGTACGGGCGTCTGGCTTCTGCCTTGGTACGCCCCCTGCTATGGCTTGCGGTTTTCGCGGCTGGCTTCAGAAGCGTGTTTGGCGTCGCGATTGTCGAACCCTATGACACCTACATTTCCTACGATGTCTACATCGTGCCGGGCCTGATGGGCATGGTGCTGCTGTTCAACGGCATGCAGTCGTCCCTCGCCATGGTCTACGACCGCGAGATGGGCCTGATGCGCTTGCTGCTCACAGCACCACTGCCGCGCTGGTGGGTGTTGGCCTGCAAACTTCTGGCGACGACCGTGCTGTCACTACTGCAGGCGTTGGCGTTTGTGATTGTGGCCGCAGCGCTGGGCACCAGCTTGCCCTGGTTGGGCGCGCACACCTTTCACATCGTGCTGGCCAGTGCATCGGCAGCATTGATGCTCGGGGCGCTGGGCCTGTTGATGAGCGTTCATATCAAGCAACTCGAGAACTTTGCCGGGACCATGAACTTTGTCATATTTCCGATGTACTTCATGTCGACCGCGTTGTACCCGCTGTGGAAGCTCGAAGAGTCGGGTGCCAATTGGGTCTACCAGATTGCGCGCTTCAACCCATTTACCCACGCAGTGGAGTGGATGCGTTTCGCCATTTATGGCAAAGACCCCGGCATCTCGCCGTGGATCGTGCTGGGCACATTTGCAGTCTGTTTTGGGCTGGCCTGCTGGGGGTACGACCCGCAGCGCGGATTCGGTCAACTGGCCAAGCGTGGTGGCCCGCCATGAAAAAAGCGCCAAACTCCCTTGACGTCGGCGTCTCGCGCAGGCATGTGCTTGCCGCCATGGCCGGCAGCTTGCTGCCGTTCCTGAGCCACGCGCAAGCACCTTTTCCGACCCGCCCGATCACGCTGATGGTCCCGTGGTCGGCTGGCGGCGCAACCGACATCACCTTGCGCCTGATGGCCGAACTGGCGGGCAAGACCATGGGCCAGCGCATCGTCATTGAAAACCGTCCCGGAGCCGGTGGCACCCTGGCCATGCCAGCCATTCAGCAGGCTGCCCCCGATGGCTATACGCTCGCCCAACTTCCCTACCCTGCCTTGCGCGCACCGCATATCCAAAAAGTCAGTTGGGACCCGATCCGCGACACGACCCCCATCATCCAGATCAGCGGCGTCACCTTTGGTGTCGTGGTGCCCGCCAACAGCCCATTCAAGAGTTTTGAGGACATGTTGAGATTTGCCTCCAGCCAGCCCGGCGAGTTGACCATTTCGACCAACGGCCTGGGCACCACGCCGCACGTCGTGCTGGATGAACTGTTTGGTCGCAAAAACCTGACCTACGTCCACGTCCCCTACAAAGGCACGGCCGAGCAGATGCTGGCCGTGGCCTCGGGCCATTTGATGGCTGGAGTCAACTCAAATGGGTTTGCGCCTTATGTGGATTCGGGCAAACTGCGCCTGCTGGCGACGTTTGGCGAGCGTCGGTCGGCCCGTTGGGCGCGCGTGCCGACGCTCAAGGAGCTGGGCTATGGCATCACCGCCATGTCGCCCTATGGTCTCGTCGGCCCGCGCGGGATGGATCCGCACGTTGTGCAAACGCTGCATGACGCCTTCAAGTCAGCGCTATTTGATCCCCAGCATCTGGCCGAACTTGCCAGGTACGAGCAGGAACCCAACTACCTTGATTCCAAAGACTATGCAACCGCCCTTCGCGAAGCGTTTGCGTTCGAGCGGCGCAACGTCGAGCGATTGGGTCTGAACAAGCCGCCCTGAAGCGGCATAGGGCGACGGCACTGGACTCAGATCGAAAAGGGCAACGATCGCTGGCGCTTTCCCGACAACAAAAACAGCGCATTGGCAACCGCAGGCGCCAACGGTGGCACGCCGGGCTCACCTACGCCACCCGGCGGGCCGGCGCTGTCAATGATGTAGGTTTCGACCACCGGCGCCTCAGCCAGCATCACCATCGGGTAGTTGTTGAAATTGGTCTGCTGAACCACACCGTCCTTGATGTCAACCCTGCCGTACAGTGCCGCAGTCAGCGCGAAAATCACAGCCCCTTCCATCTGCTGCGCGACGATGTCCGGGTTCACCACGATGCCGCAGTCGATCACGCAGACCACGCGGTGAACGCGCGGCTTGCCGTCGGCAAGCGACACCTCGGCCACCTGCGCGACGATGGAACCAAACGAATCGTGCAATGCAATGCCGCGCGCCCGCCCCGCGGGCAAGGGGGTCCCCCAGCCGGCTCTGTCTGCGGCAAGTTTGAGCACGGTCTGGTGGCGCGGCGCGGCACCCAGCAGGTTGCGGCGAAACACAAACGGGTCCTGCTTTGCCTCCCGAGCCAGCTCGTCCATGAAGCCTTCAGAGAAGAAGGCATTGTGAGAATGCCCGACCGAACGCCAGAACCCGACGGGCACGTTCATGCGGGTGGACACATGCGACATGTGCTGGTGGGCAATGCCATAGGGCAGGTCAAACAGGCCTTCAGCCGTGGTTTTGTCGGGAATGTCGATGGGGCCCGACAGCGCCGGCATGGTGCGCGCAAACATGCGAGGGCTGATGGCGTCACCCGCCGACCGGATGCGCAGCGTGTCGACAGCACCTTTTGCATCCATCGACGCACGCAAGGTCGCCACATGCATGGGGCGGTAAAAATCGTGCGTGGTGTCTTCTTCGCGTGACCACGCCAATTGAACTGGGCGGCCGCCACAATCCATCGCCACCCGGACTGCGAGCGCCGCGTAATCAACCTCAAGGCGCCGCCCGAACCCGCCTCCCAGCAAGGTGACGTGCAACGTGACTTTGTCCACGCTGACCCCAGCCACCGCCGCCGCCACATCACGCACCGCTTGCGGCACCTGGGTCGGCGCCCACAATTGCACCGCACCGTCCTTGACCGACGCCGTGCAGTTCATCGGCTCCATCGTCGCGTGCGCAAGATAGGGCGCGCGGTAGGTTGCCTCGATCACACGTGCGGCCTTGCCTTCAGTCTCGATCGCTTCGCCCTTTTTATAGAAGGTGAAGGCATCGGCGGTCTTGAGCGCAGCCAGCAGACCGGCCTCAATCTGCTGCGTGTCCAATGCCCCCTGCGCGCGCTGCTGCCACTTCACCTCGACCGCCTGGGCACCCTGGCGCGCATGCCAGGTGGTTTTACCCACCACGGCAAAGCCGGCCGTTGATCCACCCAGGGATTCAAGCAGCACCAGCCGTTCCACGCCCGGCAAGGCCAGGGCCGCCTTGTCATCCAGCGTGCCGATGGTTCCGCCCAGCATCGGGCAAAGGCGCACTGCGGCATACAGCATGCCAGGCGGGCGCACGTCCAAACCAAACTGCGCGCTGCCGTTGGTTTTGGCGGGAATATCCGGACGCGCCGCTGGTTTCCCGACGAGCTTCCAGTCGTTGCGGTCCTTCATGACCACAGCCCCGGGCACTTTGCCACCCGCAAACCTGGCCAGTTCACCATAATGGGCCGACTTGCCGGACGGGTGGGTCACCACACCGTCTTTGACCACCAGTTCGCCCACCGGTACGTTCCATTGACTTGCGGCAGCACTCAGCAAGCTTGCGCGGGCGGTTGCCGCTGCCATGCGCAACGGCCCCCACGCATCGGCAACGCTGGACGACCCGCCGGTCGCGTTGACGCCGAGTTCCCGCGCCACCTTGCCCACCGTCCACTCGCTGAACCGCACCGTGGTGGACTTGCTGCCTTCCTGCAAGTCGGCAGGATGAAATGGCAAGGCCCCCAACAGCATCACGACATTGCCGTAAATCTTGTCCGAACCAGCCTGTTCCAGAGAAACGCGGGCCAAGGGGACATCCAGCTCTTCGGCCACCATCATCGGAAGCGACGTGTGCACGCCCTGACCCATTTCGCTGCGCGCCATCGCCAGAATCACCCTGCCGTCGGCGGCAATTTTGATCCAGCCGTTCAATGCAACATCACCCTGTGTCGGCAGCATCAAATCGGGCGACCCAAGGCGCGACCGTGCAGGCAGTATGCCCCAGCCCACCACCAGGGCACCTGCAGCGCCCAGGGCACCCAATATCCATGTGCGGCGCTTCATGCTGCAGCTCCAGGAGTGGCTGACGCCAGCGGCGCGCCTGCAGCGCGGTGTATTGCCTTGCGCACACGCTGGTAGGTGCCGCAGCGGCAGATGTTGGTCATGGCCTCGTCGATGTCCGCATCGGTGGGTTTGGGCTTTGTTTCAAGCAGTGCTGCGGCCGCCATCAGCATGCCGCTCTGGCAATAGCCACATTGGGGAACCTGCTCGGCAATCCAGGCAGCTTGAAGTGCGTGGGGTTTGTCCGGGGAGCCAAGCGATTCAATGGTTTGAATCTGCTTGCCCGCCACTGCCGATAGCGGCAAGACGCATGACCGGGTCGCAACGCCGTCAACGCGCACGGTACAGGCGCCGCAAGCCGCAATGCCGCAGCCGAACTTGGTGCCGGTCAGGTTGAGCACATCGCGCAGTGCCCACAGCAGCGGCATGTTGGGGTCGGCGTCAAGCTGAACTGGCTTGGCATTGACAGTGAGTTCCATGAATTCTCCTCATCCGGCCTTAAATGACCAGGGGTCAGAGAATACGTGAACTTGGATCTTCAGGGAAATCGCAGTTCAACCTGAAGCGCTACAACGCTACTGACACGACGCTGTCAGCAGCCCTGGCTCACCATCGGTACTCCTTTAACCACTTTGGAGTTCTCCATGACAATCGCCACCATCACCGCTATCAAATCCGCAATCACGTGGTTCGAAATCCCCACGATCGACCTCGCCAGGTCACAGGCTTTTTACGAGCGTGTGCTGGCCTGCAAGATGCGTCCAGAGGACATGGGGCCGTCGCGGGGAGCGGTGTTTCCTTATGAGGGTGACGATGCCGTCGGCGGTGCGCTTCTTTGCGGACCCACTGCGCCCAATCCCGGCGCGACTGGCGCCCTGATTTATCTGGACGCTTCACCCCTGCTGGACGCCGCGGTGAGCCGCGCGTTGGCAGCCGGGGCCAGCCTGGCGTGCCCGCGTGTGGCGCTGCCGCCGGGCATGGGGTACTTTGCGCACATCATTGACCTGGATGGAAACCGGGTTGGCCTGCACGCGCTGGCCTGACCTCAGATTCGATACAGTCGCACCATGCCTAAAAACTGGATTGCAGTGGCCAGCGCCGAACATGCACGACGCGGCCGCGACGAGATGACCCCCGGATTCATGCAGGTGGGCCATGGCAAGCTCGGACCGCTCAAGCGGGTTCAAGCGGGCGACCGGGTGGTGTACTACGCCCCGACGCAACACTTCGGAACTCCGGACAAATTTCAAAGTTTTGTTTCGATAGGGGTCGTTCAGCCGGGCGACCCCTATGAGGTGGACATGAATGGCTTTGTGCCATGGCGGCGCAACGTCATTTATGCCACTTCGCGCGAGGCACCCATACATCCGCTGCTCGACGCTTTTCAGTTTGTCGATGACCGTAGCCGCTGGGGTTACAAGTTCAGGTTTGGTCTGTTCGACATCAGCGACCACGACTTTATGTTGATCGCGCGAGCAATGGCAGTGGATATGGCCTTGCTCGCCCTTTGACGACAAAGCAATCCATGCGCCGTGCCGACCGCCTATTTCACATTGTCCAGCTCATCCGGGGCCGTCGCCTCACTACGGCGGCGTTTCTGGCTCAAAGGCTGGAAGTCTCTGAGCGCACGGTCTACCGCGATGTGGCAGATTTGCAGCATCAGGGCGTGCCGGTTGAGGGCGAAGCGGGCGTGGGTTATCGGCTGGGCGCCGGTTTTGAGCTGCCACCGCTGATGTTTACGCGAAACGAAGCCCGGGCAATGGTGGCTGCGGTGCGCGTTGCGCAGGCGTGGCTGGATCCGCAACTGGCACGCGAGGCTGAAATGGCGCTTTGCAAGATTCTTTCCGTACTGCCGCTAAGTGTGCGGGTAGAGGCTGAAAGCCTGGCGCTGTATGCCCCGTTGGGCAGCCTTGACCCGCAAGCCAAACAGACGCTGCAAATGCTGCAGGTCGCACGCCAAGCCGTGCATGCCAAAGCCAAGCTGCATCTGCATTACCGCGATCTCTCGGAGCGCTTGAGCCAGCGCGTGATTCGCCCCTTGGGCTGTTTTTACTGGGGCAAGGTCTGGACGCTGGCAGCCTGGTGCGAGTCGCGCCAGGACTTTCGCAGCTTTCGCTTGGACCGCATGGAAGTGCTCACCCCGCTGGAAGACAGGTTTCATGACGAGCCCACCAAGTCATTGGCGCAGTTCCTTCGCGACGCAGGTGCAGCGCCGATTCAAAGCTGAAAATCGCTCATTAAATAAACCTGCAGGTTAATTTTTCAGCAAATCGGGTCGAAAAATCACAAATTATCGGTCAAAAAGGCCTCTAGCCCTCGTAATTATTAAATAGTTTGCTACATATTGCATAGCAATTTCAATGCGTTCAGCTCCGAGGAGCACCCATACAAACAGCCTAACCCGCCAGCGCCGCCTCGATGTCTTTGGACATGCTGTCGGGCGTGTCGGTCGGGGCATAGCGCTTGAGGACCGCGCCGTCTTTGCCGACCAGAAACTTGGTGAAGTTCCACTTGATCGCCTTGCTGCCCAAGAGGCCGGGCGCTTCGGCGCTGAGCCATTGGTACAACGGGTGGGCGCCGCTGCCGTTCACGTCAATCTTTTCCATCATGGAGAAGCTCACGCCGTAGTTCATCTGGCAGAACTCCGCAATCTCGCCGTTGCTGCCGCTGTCCTGCGCGCCAAACTGGTTGCAAGGGAAACCCAGCACCACCAATCCCCGGGCGCCGTATGACTTGTGTAGCGCCTCCAGGCCGCCAAACTGGGGCGTGAAGCCACAGGCGCTGGCGGTGTTGACGATGAGCATGGCCTTGCCCTGGTATTGCTTCAGGTTGACGTTCTTGCCCTGAATGCTGTTGGCAGAAAAATCATAAATGCTGGACATAAAACCTCGATCAGGAAAATTGAAGGTTGAAAAGTTGCCGTCAAGCCGACTTGAAGCGCACCACCGAAAGCAATGATGCCAGCAATATCAATCCCCCGCCCGCAACGCTGCGCCAGGTCAGTTCGCCAGCACCCAGCAAGGTTGCGGACAGGCTGGCATAAACCACTTCGCTGATCATGATGAGCGACGTGGTACTGGCTTTGAGGCGGGCGGCACCATACTGCAACGCAAGGTTGCCCGCCAGAAACGCAAGACAAAGTGCAAACGCCAGCAAAACCCAGGGCCATGCCAGCGCCGGGGGCAAGCTGACCAGGCCTGAACCCATGCCAAGCAGCGCGGCCAGCACCGCCATCGAGGCGCCGCCACCAAACATCGCCAGCATGCGGGCGGCCTCGGGGGTCTGGTTCAGCTTGCGCAGCATGATGTTGGTCAGCGCAAAACTGAACCCGCCCATCAAGGCCAGCCAGTCGGCCAGGCTTTCAGGCACAGGCCAGGGTGATTCGGGCGTCTTCAGCACAATCACCACGCCGGCCGCAGCCAGCACCAGACACAGCAGCGAGCCTGCGCTGGGCTTCTCGCCCAACAGCGGCCAGGCCAGCAGCACAACCCAGCCCGGCATCAGGTAAAACAGCAGCACCACGCGCACCACGTCGCCCACGGTAACCGCCCAGTTGAAACCAAGGTTGGTCAGACCTGATGCCAGCACCAGGACCCACAGCCAGGACGGTTTTTGCAGGCTTTGCCAGGCGGCAGGACGAACCAGCGTCACGCACAAAAGGGCAAACAGGTAGATCATGGCGGTTGCCCACAGCGGGTGCAATCCGCGCTCCTGCAGTGCCCTAAACGGCCACCACGACAAGCCCCACACCAGCGCATTGAGGCTCAGCGCCAGAGCTGGCAAAGTGGTGGCGCTGCGCACCGGAGTCAACTATGCAGGGTCGGTGCGGGCGATGTCCAGCAAATGCTCCACCTCGGCCCGGTGCTTGACGCAATTGCTTTGATGCCAACGGTAGATCAACCACATCACGCCGGCCACGACCAGCCCAAAACAGGCGATGGCGCTAAAGGGAGACAGCCCCATGCCGGCCGACAGGCTGTAGGCCAGGCCCAGCAGCAGGATGGACAGGTTTTCGTTGAAGTTTTGAACCGCAATGGACCGCCCCGCGCCCATCAGGTTGTGCCCGCGGTGCTGCAGCAACGCGTTCATTGGAACCACCATGAATCCGCCCAAAGCCCCCAGCAAGATCAGGAACGGCGCGGCCACCCACACATTCTTGATGAAGATGAGCGCGATCACCGCTGCGCCCATGGCAATGCCCATGGGGATCACGCGCGGGCCATCGACCAGCTTCATGCGCATGGAGGCCACCACGGCGCCGACAGCCATGCCAATCGCGACCACGCCCTGCAATGCTGACGCCTGCGTCACGGTGTAGCCCAAGGCGATGCCGGCCCATGTCAACACCACCGTTTTCAGGTTGCCTGCGGCACCCCAGATCAGCGTCGTGGAGGCCAGCGAGATCTGCCCCAGCTTGTCTTGCCAAAGGCGCGTGTTGCAGCGCCAAAAATCCGGCAGCAGGCTGATCAGGCGCTTGGGCATGGGGCGCATTTCAACGCCGGTGTCGGGGATATGGGTGTTGAACAGCGCCGCCAACAGGTAAACCAGAATCAGCACGCTGATGGCCGCCTCGGGCGGGGTTTCAATGCCTAGATCTATATAGGGCAGGTCAAACGACAGCAGCAGGGTCGAGATGACGCGCCCTACCAACTGCCCACCCAGGAGCACACCCAGAATGATGGAGCCGATGGTCAACCCTTCAATCCAGCCATTGGCCTTGACCAATTGGGAGGCCGGCAGCAGCTCAGTCAGGATGCCGTACTTGGCTGGCGAGTAGGCCGCAGCGCCCAGGCCCACAATCGCGTACGACATGAGCGGGTGTGTGCCAAACAGCATCATCATGCAGCCAGCCACCTTGATGAAGTTGCTGTACAGCATCACCCGGCCCTTGGGCATCGAATCTGCAAAAGCACCCACAAACGGCGCCAGAATGACGTAGAACAGCGCGAACATCGGCACCAGCGCGGCTTGTTGCCATGCGGGTGCATGCTCTGACCGGAGCAGTTGGATGGCAGCCACAAAAAGCGCGTTGTCAGCCAGCGAGCTGAAAAACTGCGCCGACATGATGGTGTAAAAACCGCGTTTCATTAATGCCAGATATGCATCAGACCTGCCGATGTGTATGTAATTGTGAAATTTCCGAAGCGACGCACGGGTTATAGCACGGCGCAGGGTGTCAGAATCCCCTACCACTTGCAGTTATATCCATGCCGCGCCCCATTCAAGCCACTATCCACATCGAAGCACTTCGCGCCAATTTATCGCGTGTGCGCCGTGCGCAGCCCGATGCAAAGGTTTGGTCGGTGGTCAAGGCGAATGCTTACGGTCACGGTATCGAAAGGACCTTTGAAGGCTTGCGTGGTGCCGACGGTTTTGCGCTGCTTGACCTGCAGGAGGCCCAGCGCATTCGTGACCTGGGCTGGCGCGGCCCGATCCTGCTGCTTGAAGGCGTGTTTGAGTTGCGCGACCTCGAACTTTGTTCGCGCCTTGACCTGTGGCACACCGTGCACTGTGACCAGCAAATCGACATGCTGGCCACCCACAAGACCAACCTGCCCCAGCGCGTGTTCCTCAAAATGAATTCGGGCATGAACCGCCTCGGGTTCACGCCGCAGCGTTACCGCTCGGCCTGGACCCGCCTGAACGCGCTTGCGCAGGTTGATGAGATCTCGCACATGACGCACTTCAGCGATGCCGATGGCGCCAAAGGCATCGAAGCCCAACTGGAGCGGTTCAATGCGGCGACGCAGGACTTGCCCGGTGAGCAAAGCATCAGCAACAGCGCGGCGGTGCTGCGCCACGGCGCCATTTCTAGCGACTGGGTGCGCGCCGGCATTGCGCTGTACGGCAGCGCGCCCGACTTTCCCGAACACAGCGCTGCCCATTGGGAGTTGCAGCCGACGATGAGCCTGTCATCCAGAATCATTGGCCTGCAGGATTTGCTGCCGGGCGACACGGTGGGTTACGGCTCCAGCTTTGCGGCCACGGTGCCCATGCGCATTGGCGTCGTCGCGTGCGGCTATGCGGACGGCTACCCCCGCCATTGCAGCACCGGCACACCAGTCCTGGTGAACGGTGTGCGCACACGCCTGGTCGGGCGGGTAAGCATGGACATGGTCACCGTCGATTTGACACCCGTGCCAAAAGCCGACGTCGGCAGCGAGGTCACGCTATGGGGCCGCTCCAGCACCGGCGCCGCCCTGCCCATCGACGAAGTCGCGCTGGCAGGCGGCACCGTGGGCTATGAGCTGATGTGCGCGCTGGCTGCGCGGGTTCCGGTGGTGGTTGATTAGTTTTTGAGTTTTTTAGATAGCTTCATTAAAAATAGCAAACTCTCTATCAAATACGAGGGCAAAAGGCCAATTTTATCGGTTTTTTGGGTTTTGGAGGCCTGAAAAGGAGTCAATATACCCAAATTAGGTATTTAATTGCCGCTTTCAGCCGCTCCCAGTATGGGCGTCTATTCAAGGGTGAAGCGGACCTGTTTGGGATTCAAGGGCTCGCGGCAATGGCTGCAAATGACTTGCGGCACAAACGGCTGACCGCAGGCTTTATGGGTTGGCTGGATCGAGCTGGGTTGATGAAAGTGGTGGCGGCTGGCCCAGCTTGAAAAGCACAGAATGTAGCCGAACAGGTCTCGGCTGGCGGGCGTCAGGCGGTAGACTTTCCGGCGCGCATCCACCAGGTCGGGCTGGCACAGCAACAGGCCGCAGTCCACCATGTCGGACAGGCGCCGTGCCAGCACGCTGCTGCCAATGCCCAGCACGTGGCTCAATTGGTCGAAATGGTGGCAACCCAAAAACAACGCCGAAACAATCAACAGTGCCCAGCGGTCCACGCGCAAGCCCAGGCCCATCTGGCGGCTTTCCTGCGGCGTGAGCCGTGCACTGCGCTGAAGCACCCGCGACGCGCCTTGCAAAGTCTGATTGGTTTTGAGCGTGAAGCGCAGGTCATTCAGTCCTGCCTTGTCACCACAGGCGGTGCATGCCAGTTCTGGAACAAAGGCATGGCCACAGGCTTTATGTACCAGCTTCTGCGGCAATGCCAGTTGCCGTGAACCCCAGCGCCGCTCCCACGCCCACATCATCAGCACGTGGTTGTAAAGCGCCATTCCTTTGTCGGTCAGGTGGTAGGCCAGGCGCAGCGGGCGCTGCTGGTAAGGCCGCTGCGCCAGCAGGCCCAGATCGATCAGCGCCTTGAGCCGCTGCGTCAGGGTGTGGCGCGGTATGTTGAGGTGCGCCTGCCAGTCGTCAAAACGCCGCACACCCAGGAATGCATCGAGGATCAGGGCAACCGTCCAGCGGTCGCCCAGAATTTGCAGGCCGTGGCTCAGCGTGCTGGAGGCCAGCGCGTCACGGGTCAGGTCAAGGTCGATGCTCAAACGCCACGCGCCACCACAAAACTCACCACCGTCGCGCACGAGCCACCGATGTTCAGCGTCTGGATTCGCTCAGCGCCGTCAATTTGACAGTCACCCGCCTGGTCGGTGACTTGTTTCGCCGCGTCAAACAGCATTCGCGTACCCGTGGCGCCGACGGGGTGGCCGCAACCAATCAGTCCGCCGCTCATGTTCACGGGGCAAAGCCCGCCACGCTCGATGCGGCCGTCTTCCACCGCCTGCCAGCTTTGGCCCGGCGCGGTCAGCCCCAGGTGGTCAATCGCCATGTATTCGGTGGTGGTGAAGCAGTCGTGCGTCTCGACGCCGTGCATGGCTTCAATGCCTGCCACCCCCGCGCGGCGCCAGGCGTCTTCAATGGTCTGGCGCACGTGCGGGAAGACATAGGCCGCGCCCTGACTGCGCTCCAGCTTGTCCTTCAGTTTCAGACCTGCGTTGCGGTGGCCCCAGCCAGCAACGCGCGCCATATTTTCAAGCGACCCGCCCAGCCGCGACGCTTGCGCGCGCGCAAATTTAGCCGATGACAGCACCACCGCGCAGGCGCCGTCGGTGATCTGGCCACAATCTTGCCGGCGCGTGCCGGGCTCGATCACCGGGTTGGCTTCGTCATCGTCGGTAAAGCTCAAAGCATCAAACTGCCATTTGCGGGTTTGCGCCAGCGGGTTGCGCTTGGCGTTGCCATAGTTAAGCTCGGCGATGCGGTTGAGGTGTTTGCGATCCAGGCCGTAACGGCGCTCGTACTCCTGCGCCACCAGGCCAAACGCTGCCGGCCACATGAACTTGCAATCGATGTCTTCATGGCCTTGCCAGGCGGCAGCGTTCTGGTTTTGCGAGGCCATGTCGCCCGGCAGGTTCTTGAACTCTTCCACGCCCAGCACCAGCACGCAGTCGTAGCGCCCGGCTTCAATCTCGGCCATGGCCGTCAAAACGCCCAGCGACGACGAGGCGCACGCGCCTTCATGGCGCATGGCAGGAACGCCCCATAGCTCTGGCACCACTTGCGCCACCATGGACCCCAGATGCGCCTGTTGGCGCTGCAATTCGCCAAATGCATTGCCGACGTGAATGCTTTCGATTGCCGACGCGTCCAGCGAACAAGCTGCCAGCGCGCCCAACGTGGCTTCGCGCGTCATGTCAGAAATGTCCTGGCCCTGGCGCGACCAGGCGCGGGCGAAGTCAGTCTGAAAGCCGCCGAGAATAAAAACCGGTTCAGTCATGTCAATCTCCTATCAACGTGAAGCCGCTAATCCAGCAGCGGCAAGCGGTTCATTCGCGCTCTGGCCTGCGCATATTCCACCACCAGACGGTCAACCACCGTGGCAACCGACTCGATTGCTTTGATGCTGCCCAGGCCCTGACCCGCCGCCCACACGTCCACCCACTTGCGGGCCGTAATCGGCTTGCTGCTGTCGTACTGGCGCACAGGGGCGGCAGGCATGTTGTCCGGGTCGATGCCGAGCGCCTGAAGTGACGGCTTGAGCCAGCTTGCGGGCGTGCCCGTGATGCCAGCGCTGACAATCAAATCGTCCACTGTGCAATCCACCACCATCTGCTTGAAGGCTTGGGCTGCCATGCTTTCCACCACCGGGATAAAGCGTGTACCCATATAGACGTAGTCGGCACCGCAGGCAATCGCACCGGCCACGCCCCAGCCGTCGCTGATGCCGCCACCCACCACCACCGGGCCATTAAAAAACTCGCGCACCGCGCTCACAAACGCAAACGGCGACAAGGAGCCCGTGTGCCCACCCGCGCCGGCGGATACGCAGGCAAGGCCATCAGCGCCGGCGACAACCGCCTTGCGGGCCAATGCAATGCTGGTCACATCGGCGAACACCTGCCCGCCATAGGCCTGTACCGCGTTGATGGCAGGTTTGGGGCTACCCAGCGCCGTGACCACGATAGGCGGCTTGTACTGGGCGACCAGAGCCAGGTCTTCGGGCAAGCGGGTGTTGGATGAATGGGTGACCAGGTTGGCGCACCAGGGGCCGATGGTTGCGGCTGGCTGCTCGTCCTGTGCGCGGGCGAGTCCCTCGGCAATCTGCTTCATCCAGCCGTTGAGCTGTTCGATCGGTCGCGCATTGGGCGTTGGGAATGCGCCGACGATGCCGGCCTTGCAGGCTGCCAGCACCAGTTCGGGGCCGGAGATCAGGAACATGGGCGCAGCAAACACCGGCAAACGCAGCTTGAATGGAACCATCGGCGAGTGCATCAAGGCTTTACTCGGTCGCCTTGAACCCGGAAATTCGGACGGCCTCGGCCCAACGTTTGGACTCCGCCTGAGAAAACCGGGTGAACTCGTCTGGCGTGGAGGGCAACGGCTCAAAACCCATGGTGGCCCATTTGTCGCGGATCTCGGCACTTCGCAGGGCACGGCCAAATTCGGTGTTGAGTTTCGAGATGATCGCGTCGGGCGTGCCAGCAGGCGCCACGATGGCGGACCAAATGTAGATGTCCAGATCCGGGTAGCCCTGTTCACGAAAGGTGGCCAGGTTGGGGGCCAACGGCGAGCGTTGAGGGCTGGTGATCGCCAATATTTTGACCTTGCCTGATTCAACATGGGGCTTGACCGCCAGCAACGGCAGGAACGCGGCTTGAACCTGGCCGCCCACCAAATTCTGGACCGCAGGCGGCGTGCCATTGAAGGGAATATGCGTCATGTCCAGGCCCGCACGTTGATTCAGGATCACTCCGGCGAAGTGCGAAGAGTTGCCGGCTGTGAACGAGGCAAACGATACTTTGCCGGGGTTGGATTTGGTCCACGCCACAAACTCAGCGACGTTGTTGGCCGGCACACTGGCATTGACGGCCATCACCATCGCTGCCCCCAGGAAATTGGTGACGGGTTTGAAGTTTTTGTCCGGGTCGTAGGGCAATTTTGCGAAGGTGTGCGGGTTGATGGTGAACATGCTGGTGGTGGCCAGCAGCAAGGTATAACCGTCGGGTGCAGCCTGCATCACGCTTTGTGCGGCGATGATGCCCGAGCCGCCTGGCTTGGCCTCGACGATCAGTGCTTGTCCGGTATTTTGTTTGTAAACCTCTGCCACCTGGCGCAAGGCGGTGTCCAGCGTATTGCCAGGTGCAAATGGAACCACCACGCGCACCGGCTTGTCCGGAAAGGCTGATTGGGACCATACCCGCTGACTGGCTGCGATCAGCGGCATGGTCGTCAAGGTTTGAAGCAAGGAGCGTCTTTTCATAGTCAGGTCTCGAAAATGGAACGGGAGGCTTTGCAGGCCTGTCGGCGATTTACAGAAGAAAAGGTGTCAAGCGGGCTCCAGAATGCTGGTTCTGGCAAGTTCCCGCAGCTCGCGCTTCAATATTTTCCCCACCGGGTTGCGAGGCAGCGCCGCTACGCTCAGCAGGTACTCAGGCAGTTTGTAAGCCGCAATGCGCTTGTCGTTTCTAAGAAAGTCGATCAGGTGTTTCAACGTGACTTGCTGACCTTCTACAGCTGCGACACAGGCGCACAGCTTTTCACCAAGTACGGCGTCGGGGACACCGACCACGGCCACTTCACGAATGCCCGGGCAGGCGGCCAGCAGTCCTTCGATCTCTTCGCTGGAGATGTTCATGCCGCCGCGAATCAGCATGTCTTTGGAGCGGCCTACATAACGGTAATACTGCAAACGGTCACCGGCAATCTCGAACAGGTCGCCGGTCTTGTAGAAGCCTTGTTCATCAAATGCGCGTTGGCTCAATTCAGGGGCGCGGAAGTAGGCGCTGAAAACGGTGGGCCCACTGAAGCGCAGCTCACCAGGTTCGCCCGCTACCGTGATGTCTTCACCAGTCTCCAGGTCGACCAGGCGCGTCTTGATCTTGCGCGTGGTGGACACACTCCACGCAAACCCTTCGACCCCGGCGCGCGGAAAGTATTGTGCTCGCAGCGCCGGGTCGGGAATGTCAACATCACTGCCCGACAGTGCCGCGCCCTCGTTGGAACCGAAGTAATTGACAATCTGCACGCCATGCTTTTCGGAAAAACCGCGCACCATCCACTCCGAGAGCGGCGCCGCGCCCGAGCCGATGCGGCACAGCCGCTTGAAGTCAATGCCCGCCAGCAAGGCCTCGTTTTGCAGCAGCATGTTCAGCACCGCAGGGGGTGCCACGGTGTAGTCGATCTGCTCGTCCCGCAACTGCTGCAGAAAAACAGGCAGACTGAACGGGTGGTGCTGAACCACCGTGCCGCCAAGCACCAGCCAGGCCGCAAAGGCCGTCGACAGGCCCGCCATGTTGACAAACGGAAATGGATTGAGCAGGCGCGCATGGCGCGGGATTCGCGCCGCTTCAATGATGCTGGGCGCCACGATCAACCACTCGTTATGACTGCGCGGCACACCCTTGGGTTGGGCTTCTGTGCCCGAGGTCCAGCAGATGGTGAAGACATCGT
>JANMCB010000199.1:0-3188 GCA_031360805.1 Rhodoferax sp. | reverse complement strand
AGTGATTGAAGCGGAAGGTCCCGAGCGCGCCCATTTCTTGCTGGAGCAACTGCTCGAGCACGCGCGCCAGAAGAGCATTGACATGCCGTTCTCGGCAAACACGGGGTACGTCAACACCATTGAGACTGATCAAGAGGAGCGTTGCCCGGGGAATCTCGAAATCGAAGAGAGGCTGAGGGCCTACATGCGCTGGAACGCCATGGCGATGGTTGTCAAGGCCAACCGCCATCACCCCGTGGATGGCGGCGACCTCGGTGGACACATCGGCTCGTTCGCGTCGCTCGCCAACCTGTTCGGCGCGGGCTTCAACCACTTCTGGCATGCCGAAAGTGCGGAACCCGGCAAGGAGCATGGTGGTGACTGCCTCTACATTCAGGGCCACGTTTCACCGGGCGTTTATGCGCGTGCTTACCTGGAGGGGCGGTTGACCGAAGAGCAGTTGCTTAATTTCCGTCAGGAGGTTGATGGCAAGGGCCTGTCAAGCTACCCGCATCCCAAGCTTATGCCCGAGTTTTGGCAGTTCCCTACGGTTTCAATGGGCTTGGGGCCACTGATGGCGATTTACCAGGCCCGATTTTTAAAGTACCTGCACGCACGCGGGATTGCCAATACTGAAAATCGCAAGGTGTGGGTGTTCTGCGGTGACGGCGAAATGGACGAGGTTGAGAGCTTGGGAGCGATTGGTCTCGCGGCCCGCGAGAAGCTGGATAACCTGATTTTCGTCATCAACTGCAACCTGCAGCGCCTCGACGGCCCCGTGCGTGGCAATGGCAAGATCATTCAGGAACTCGAAGGGGAGTTCCGAGGCGCAGGGTGGAATGTCATCAAGCTGATTTGGGGCAGCAATTGGGACCCATTGCTGGCACGCGACAAGGACGGTGCGCTCAAGAAAGTGATGATGGACACCGTTGACGGTGACTATCAGGCGATGAAGGCCAATGACGGGGCCTACGTTCGCAAACACTTCTTTGGTCAGGATCCGCGGACACTCGAAATGGTCGGCAAGATGAGCGATCACGATATTTTTGAGTTGCGCCGAGGTGGCCATGACTCACAAAAGGTCTACGCAGCCTACCATCAGGCGGTCAACCACAAAGGCCAACCTACCGTGCTCCTGATCAAAACCGTAAAAGGTTTTGGCATGGGCAAGAGTGGTGAGGGCAAGAACAATGTGCACCAGACCAAAAAGTTGACTGACGAAGACATCAAGGCGTTCAGGGACCGCTTCAACATTCCTGTGCCGGACAGCCAGATCGCCGATATCCCCTTCTACAAGCCGGCCGAAGATACGGTTGAAATGAAATACCTGCACGAACGCCGCAAGGCATTGGGCGGCTATCTACCCCATCGGCGCGTGAAGGCCGACGAACAATTCACCATACCTTCGCTGGAGACTTTCAAGAGTGTGATTGAACCGACTGCCGAGGGACGGGAGATTTCAACCACGCAGGCCTATGTGCGGTTTCTGACGACGTTGTTGCGTGATCAGGCGATTGGCCCGCGCGTCGTGCCGATCCTGGTGGATGAAGCGCGCACATTTGGCATGGAGGGTCTGTTTCGGCAAATTGGAATTTACAACCCCGATGGACAGCAGTACACCCCGGTCGACAAGGACCAGGTGATGTATTACAAGGAGGACAAAAAAGGCCAGATTCTGCAGGAGGGCATCAACGAAGCAGGCGGCATGAGCAGCTGGATTGCGGCGGCTACAAGCTACAGCACGAACAACCGAATCATGATTCCGTTTTATGTGTATTACTCAATGTTCGGATTCCAGCGGGTCGGTGACCTGGCCTGGGCGGCAGGTGACATGCAGGCGCGCGGATTCTTGCTGGGCGGTACATCAGGGCGCACCACCTTGAACGGTGAAGGCCTGCAGCACGAAGATGGCCACAGCCACATCATGGCCGGCACGATTCCCAACTGCATTTCATACGATCCAACCTTTGCCCATGAAGTGGGCGTGATCCTGCACCATGGCTTGAAGCGCATGGTGGAGAAGCAGGAAAACGTTTACTTCTACCTGACCTTGCTCAACGAAAACTATCCCATGCCGGGCCTTTTGGCCGGTACAGAAGAGCAGATTATCAAGGGCATGTATTTGTGCAAGGAGGGCGCCGTGCTGCCGAAGGGCACTTCAACTGCAGCCATGCCGCGAGTGCAACTGCTTGGCTCTGGCACGATCCTGCGTGAATCCATCGCTGCTCAGGAGTTGCTGGAAAAGGACTGGGGCGTCGCGTCCAATGTATGGAGCTGCCCAAGTTTCAACGAGTTGACACGTGAGGGCCAGGATTGCGAGCGCTTTAACCTGCTTCACCCCGGAGAAACACAACGCGTATCGTTTGTCGCCCAGCAGCTTGAAAAGCATGGCGGCCCGGTGGTTGCGTCCACCGATTACATGAAAGCCTATGCCGAACAAATTCGTCCATTCATACCAAAGGGCCGCACTTACAAAGTGCTTGGCACTGACGGGTTTGGCCGCAGTGACTTCCGCTCCAAATTGCGCGAGCACTTTGAAGTCAATCGGCATTTCATTGTGGTCGCTGCTCTCAGAGCGCTGAGTGAAGACGGTGCCGTACCGGTTGCAAAGGTACTGGAGGCAATCAAAAAATACGGAATCAAGGTCGACAAGGTCAATCCGCTTTACGCCTGATTTGCAAAAAAAAAGTTCCATAAAAACAGAAGTTTATTGAGGAGAAAAAGCCATGGCAACGCTCGAAATTCAGGTTCCCGATATTGGGGATTTTGACGAAGTTACTGTGATTGAGCTGATGGTCAAGCCCGGAGATACAGTTGCTGAGGACCAGTCGCTGATCACGGTGGAGTCGGACAAAGCGTCGATGGAGATACCGTCAAGCCACGCTGGCGTGGTCAAGGAGGTACTGGTCAAGGTTGGCGACAAAGTCAAACAGGGCTCGCTGGTCGTGACGCTTGAACTTGCCGGTGCGGCACCTGTGGCCACTGCAACGCCAGCCCCAGTGGCTGAAACAAAGTCGGCACCTGCGCCAGCAGCGGCAGCAGTGGCTGCTGTCACACCAGTGGTACCGGCAAGTGTTGGCCCGGTTGAAGTGCGCTTGCCTGATATTGGCGACTTCAAGGATGTGGCCGTGATTGAGCTGCTGGTCAAAGTGGGCGACACGGTCAAGGCCGAACAATCACTGATGACCGTGGAGTCCGACAAGGCAGCG
>JANMCB010000184.1:0-7386 GCA_031360805.1 Rhodoferax sp. | reverse complement strand
CCCGCTTGCGCGGTCGGCGCGTTGCTCACGGTATAGCCCGATTGCCCAAGGTACTGCGCCACCATGTCGGCCAGGCGGGCGTCGTCTTCGATCATCAGGAGGTGTTGGGTCACAGGGTGCTTTGCATGAGAGGATGAGTCTAGTGCCACGCTACCGCCAGCGGTTCACCGGCACTTGAAGCGGCGGTAAAGTTAAGTAAATGGAGGTTCAGGCAGGTTGCAGCGTCTGTTTGGCATTCAAAAGTACGCAAAGCGATTGCTATATTAAAAATAGCAAACTATCTATATAATACGAGGGCTAGAGCCCAATTTAATCGGTTTTTTGGCGAAATGGGCTGGTTTTATCGTTGAAAATTAACTCACAGGTTAATTATTTTCAAGTTTGGGCCGTGACGCCAGCCACACCAGCAGCAGCACCGGCAAACCCAGAACGGCGGTGGCGGTGAAAAAGTGGATGTAGCCAAACGCATCGACGTACTTGCCGGAGTAACCGGCCAGAAACTTCGGCAGCAACAGCATCATCGAGCTGAACAGCGCGTACTGTGTGGCGGAGTAGTTGATGTTGGTCAGGCTGGACAGGTAGGCAATGAACGCCGCCGAGGCAATGCCGCTGCTGAGGTTGTCTGCCGAGACCACAAAAATCAGCCCCGTCACGTCATGGCCGCGCCCCGCCAGCCAGGCGAACAGCAGGTTGGTGGCTGCGCTCAAAACGGCCCCCAGCATCAGGATGCGCATCACGCCAAAACGCATTGTCAGAACGCCGCCCACAAAGGCGCCCAGCAGCGTCATGACCACGCCATAAATTTTGGTGACGGCGGCAACCTCGTCCTTGGTGTAGCCCATGTCCACATAAAACGGATTGGCCATGATGCCCATCACCACGTCGCTGATGCGGTAAATCGCGATCAGCGCCAGCATCAGCGCAGCCTGCCACTGGTAGCGGCGAATGAAGTCGGCAAAGGGCTCCACCAGCGCGCCTTGCAGCCAGTCGGCCAGGTTTTTCGCTGGGACCAGCACGCGGCCTGCGGGTTCGGGCGACAGCAACACCGTCAGCATGCCGACCGCCATGCTGGCGGCCATCACCAGGTAGGCAGTTTGCCAGGCGCTGTGCTGGTAGTTGGCCACCTGCGCCACTTCAGCCCGCGCCGCAATCCACAGCACACCTGCGCCGGCCCAGATCATCGCCAGCCGGTAGCCGGTCTGGTAAGAAGCCGCCAACGCGGCCTGGCGCGAGGTCGCAGCCGATTCGATGCGGTAGGCATCCAGCGCAATGTCCTGCGTGGCCGAGCCAAAAGCCACGGCAAGCGCCCCCCACACCACTGGTTGCAGGGCAACGCGCGGGTCATTGAACGACATCGCCACCAGGCCCGCCATCACCGCCAGTTGCGCCAGCAGCAGCCAGCTTCGCCGGCGCCCGAGCCAGCGCGTGAGCAAGGGTATGGGCAACCGGTCTACCAGCGGCGCCCACACCCACTTGAACGCGTAGGCCAGGCCGACCCAGCTCAGGTAGCCGATGGTGGTGCGGTCAATACCGGCCTCGCGCAGCCAGAAACTCAGCGTGCCCAGCACCAGCAACAGCGGCAAGCCAGCCGAGAAGCCCAACAGCAGCATTCGCAGGGTGGCGGCTTCGGTATAGACCTTGAATGTCTCGAGCCAGGTGGGTTTGATTGAGCGGATATCCGGTGCGGGCATTGCCATGCGGGAATAATACGCGCTGGTTCAACTCCAACCGGTGGCCCGATCATGAAATCGAATCTGAACTTGAAATTGCGTGCAATGGCCTCTGCCCGATGGCTGCAGCCCAATTCGCCAGTGCGTGCGATGCTGGGCGCTACATTGGTTCTGTCGTCGCTGGTGCTGCCGCCGGCCCAGGCCCAGACCCGCGAAGGCGTAGAAATGCGTGGGACCTCCGTGCTTGCGCGCCTGGTGCCTGCCGAAGATGTCGAAAAATCTGCGGCCCAGCAGTACGCGCAGATGATGCAGCAGGCCAGCGCACAGAAAGCGCTTGCGCCCAAAGAGCACCCCCAGTTGATCCGCCTGCGGGCCATTGCCAAAAAGCTGATCCCGTTCACGGCCGAGTGGAACGAACGCGCCAAAGGCTGGCAGTGGGAGGTGAACCTGATCAGCTCCAACCAGATCAATGCCTTCTGCATGCCGGGCGGCAAGATCGCGTTCTACACCGGCATCCTGGACCAGCTCAAACTGACTGACGACGAGGCAGCGATGGTGATGGGCCATGAAATTGCGCATGCGCTGCGCGAGCATGCACGCGAACGCATCGGCAAGGGCGCAGCCACCAGCATTGGTGCCGGTGTGTTGAGCCAGCTCTTCGGTTTGGGCCAGCTTGGGCAAACCGTGACCAATTACGGCGCACAACTGCTCACGCTGCAGTTTGGCCGGGAGGACGAGTCGGAGTCTGACCTGGTCGGCATGGAATTGGGCGCCAGGGCAGGGTACGACCCACGGGCCGGGGTCACGCTGTGGCAAAAAATGGGCGCAGTCAGCAAGGGCGCGCCGCCGCAGTGGCTGTCTACCCACCCATCAGGCGCAACCCGCATTGCTGAAATTGAAGCCAATCTTCCAAGGGTGATGCCGCTGTACGAAAGGGCGCGCGGGAAGTAGCGCGCTGATGCTGCTGTCGGACAGCGCGCCGTTTACTGGCTATGTGCGCCAACAAACAAACAGCCCCCCGGTGAGGTGCTGAAATCTGCCGATTGGCGTGTGTTCAATGGCTCTCGCTGAGGGTCGGCACCGCGAAGGAGCTTGTCATGTACATCGGCGCTGGTGCCATATTGGTCATTATTCTTCTGGTCATCTTTTTTCGTTGACACGCGGCCCGCGGCAGACAACTGCGGGTAAGCGTTCTGCCTGGTGCCGCCTGGTTCGCCTAACGCTGCCAGTCGTACTCGATGGTAATCGGCGCATGGTCTGAAAACTTCTGCGCCTTGTAAATTGCCTCGCGCCGCGCAAAGGTTGCCAGGGTGGGCGTGGCCAGGTGGTAGTCAAGCCGCCAGCCGACGTTGTTCGCGTAGGCCTGCCCGCGTGCGCTCCACCAGGTGTAGGCGGTGTCCGTGGTATCAGGCTGAAGCTGTCGGTAGACATCCACCAGGCCCGCGTCGTCCAGCAGGCGCGTCATCCAGGCCCGCTCTTCCGGCAGAAAACCGGAGTTCTTCTGGTTGCTTTTCCAGTTTTTCAGATCAATCTGCTTGTGTGCAATGTTCACGTCGCCGCACAGAATGAATTCGCGCTGCTGCTTGAGCGCCACCAGGTAAGGATAAAACTCGGCCAGGTAGCGGAACTTGGCTTGCTGGCGGTGTTCGCTGGAAGAGCCGCTCGGGAAGTACGCGCTGATGATCGACAGCTTGGTCTTCGGCGTGTCAAACCGCAGCTCAACATAGCGCCCTTCGGCGTCAAATTCGGACGAACCGTAACCCACAACGACATCACTGGGCTCGTGGCGGCTGTAAATGCCAACGCCCGAATAACCCTTTTTTTCTGCCAGGTGAAAATAGCCCTTGAGCCCGGCAATTTCCTCAAAACGGCCGGCCAAATGCTCCGACTGGGCCTTGATTTCCTGCACACAAATACAATCTGGCTGATGCTGGTTCAGCCAGGCTTCGAGGCCTTTGCTGCTGGCGGATCGAATGCCGTTGAGGTTGAGACTGGTCAATTTAAACAAGGAACTCTCCATGTCAGGTGGTTTGGCAGATGCTGCCCGGATCGATACTTTAGCGCAGGAATTTGTGCAGTTTTCGGTCGATTGTGGCGTACTCAAGTTTGGCGAGTTCAAAACCAAGGCGGGCCGCATGAGCCCCTATTTCTTCAACGCAGGATTGTTTGACGATGGGGCCAAGATGGGGCGCCTGGCCCAGTATTACGCCCGGCGACTTCTTCAAAGCGGCATCGAATTCGACATGGTGTTTGGTCCGGCCTACAAGGGCATCCCGCTCGGTGTGGCCCTGGCGATTGAGCTGGCACGGCTGGGGCGCAACGTGCCATTTGCCTACAACCGCAAAGAGGCCAAGGACCATGGTGAGGGCGGCACGCTGGTGGGCGCGCCGCTCAAGGGTCGCGTTTTGATTGTCGACGACGTCATGTCGGCCGGTACGGCGGTGCGCGAATCGATTGCCATCATCCAGGCTGCGGGAGCGCAGCCCCATGCGGTCGTGATCGCGCTGGATCGGCAGGAGAAAGCCACCGAGAACGGGGCCGATGTTGCCTACAGCGCGGTGCAATATGTGCGTCAGGCATTGGGGCTCAAGGTTTGCGCGATTGCCAAGCTGTCGGACTTGATGCATTATCTTGAAGCAGGTACTGGCACCGACGGCGGGTTGACCGCAGACCACCAGCGCGTGCAAACCTATCGTTTACGTTATGGAGTTTCTGAAAGCGCATGATCACCCGTTCAAGCCCTGTTGGCGCATGCAACCGTTTTGTGTTTTTACTGCTGCTGGCTGGCGCCGCTGCTCCGGTGGTCGCCCAGACTCAAACGCCCGTGAATGGCATTTACAGCTGCGTTGATTCAAGAGGTCGCAAACTCACCTCGGACCGCCCCATCCCGGAGTGCAGTGACCGCGAACAAAAAGTGCTCAACCCCAGCGGCACGGTGCGCGCCAATGTGGGCCCCACGCTGACCGCCCAGGAGCGTTCCGAGCAGGAAGAAAAAGAAAAAATCCTGGCCCAGGAGCGCGCCAGAAAAGACGAAGACAAGCGCCGGGATCGTGCCCTGTTGCAGCGCTACCCGAACAAGGGTGTGCACGACACCGAGCGCGGCGAAGCGCTGCATCAGATCAGCGTGGTGAAATCGGCTGCCGCCAATCGCGTGGAAGAGCTCAAGCGCCAGCGCGTGGCGCTGGACGAGGAGATGGAGTTCTACAAAAAAGACCCGACCAAGGCGCCGCTTCGGCTACGTCGCCAGGTTGAGGAACTCGCAGCGAGCCTGGCAGTCCAGATCCGCTTTATCGCCGATCAGGAAAACGAAATCAAGCGGGTTACCGCACGCTTTGATGAAGAGCTGGGCAGACTGAAGCTGCTTTGGCCGCTACGATCCGCCGCAACGCCAGCCCCCGGCGCCAAGCCGACCAAGAGCCCTTGATCGAGCCACTGGCCTAGTCGAGCCGCTTTCGCAACAGGTCATTGACCTGCTGCGGATTGGCCTTGCCCGCACTGGCCTTCATGATCTGACCCACCAGTGCATTGAGGGCTTTGGCGTTGCCAGCCTTGTACTCGGCAATGTTTTTCGGGTTGGCCTGCATCACGTCATCGACGATTTTTTCCAAGGCGCCAGAGTCGTTCATTTGTTTCAGGTTGTGGCGTTCGATGATGTCGTCAACTATCAATTGGCTACTTATGCTCACATCTAGCGTCGGCATCGGAAGGGTCGCGTTAACGACGGCTGAATTGGAGCCAGACCAAAGTGTGTCCAGCACCGTCCTGGCGCCGCTGTTTGAAATGGTGCCGTCATTGATCCGGCCAATCATCCATCCAAGCTGATCAGGTTGAACTGGGCAGCGCTCAATGCCAATTCCGTCTGAGTTCAGTCGCCGTGACAATTCGCCCATGATCCAGTTGCATGCCTGTTTCGGCAGTCCGCAAGACTTTGTCGTGGCTTCGAAATAGACCGCCATTGCACGACTTTGCGTCAGGGCAGTCGCGTCATACTCCGAAAGCCCGTATTCGGACACAAATCGTGCGGCCATCACACGCTGCCTCTCCGGCATCCCCGCGCGCAGTTGAGCTACCCACTCGTCTGCAATAACCAGTGGTGGCAAATCCGGATCTGGAAAGTAGCGGTAATCCGCCGCGTCCTCCTTGGTGCGCATCGCACGTGTCTCGCCCGTATCTGAGTTGAACAGCACAGTAGCTTGCTGGATCGCACGGCCCTCTTCGATCTCTTCAATCTGCCAGCGCACTTCATAGTCAATCGCCTGCTGCATGAACTCGAAACTGTTGAGGTTTTTGATCTCGCGCCGCGTGCCCAAGGCAGCGCCTGGTTTGCGCACCGACACATTGGCGTCGCAGCGGAACGAGCCCTCCTGCATGTTGCCATCGCATATGCCGATCCAGGTGACGATCTTGTGCAGTTCTTTGGCGTACGCAACCGCCTCCAGCGAGGAGCGCATGTCCGGCTCCGTCACAATTTCAAGTAACGGCGTACCGGCGCGGTTCAGGTCGATGCCGCTCATGCCGCCGCCACCCAAAGACGAGTCTTCGTGCAGCGACTTGCCTGCGTCTTCCTCCAGGTGCGCGCGCACCAGGCGCACAGAACGCTTTTTGCCGTCGAGAAAGAACTCGACATCCCCTCCCTGCACCACCGGAATTTCAAACTGGCTGATCTGGTAGCCCTTGGGCAAATCCGGATAAAAGTAGTTCTTGCGCGCAAAGATGCTGCGCGGTGCGATGTGCGCGCCAATCGCCAAACCGAACTGGATGGCGCGTTCCACTGCGCCTTTGTTCATGACCGGCAGCGTGCCTGGCAAGGCCAGGTCCACGGCACAGGCCTGGGTGTTGGGCTCAGCACCAAAAGCGGTTGAGGCCCGGCTGAAAATCTTGCTCTGGGTCGATAGCTGGGTGTGGGTTTCGAAGCCGATGACGACTTCGTAGCCCATCACCAGAGGTGATTCAAATGAACCTGGAGGTGAGTCAGAAGACGGTTGAGGTGATTCCAAGGACACCAAAGGAGAGGCAGCCGACACGGCCGATGATGTGCTCATGACGACGCTCCCGCAGGCTTTTGCGCATGAAAATCTGTCGACTGCTGAAACCGGTGCGCCGCGTTGAGCAGTTTTGATTCCTGCAAATAGTTGCCAATCAGTTGCAGACCCACAGGCATGCCGCCCGCGCCAAAACCGGCAGGCAGGCTCATGCCGGGCAGACCCGCCAAGGATGCAGGCAGCGTGAAAATATCCGCCAGATAATTGGCCACCGGGTCGTCTGATTTTTCACCGATCTTCCAGGCGACGGTGGGGGCTACCGGCCCGGCAATCACATCGCACACCTTGAACGCGTTCTGGAAATCATCGGCAATCATGCGGCGGATTTTTTGCGCTTGCAGGTAGTAGGCGTCGTAGTAGCCGTGCGAGAGCACGTAGGCGCCGATCATGATTCGGCGCTTGACCTCATCGCCAAAACCTTCGGCGCGGGTCTTCTTGTACATGTCGGCCAGGTCGGTGTAATGGGCCGCCCGGTGGCCAAATTTCACGCCGTCAAAACGGCTCAGGTTGCTCGACGCTTCGGCCGGCGCGATGATGTAATAAACCGGAATCGACAGCTCGGTGCGCGGCAACGAAACCGGTACCAGTTTGGCGCCCAACTTTTCGTATTCCTTCAACGCCGCGTCAACCGCCGTGCGAACGTCAGCTGACAGGCCTTCGCCGAAAAATTCATC
>JANMCB010000178.1:0-7068 GCA_031360805.1 Rhodoferax sp. | reverse complement strand
CGCTCCTCTTGATCAGTCTCAATGGTGTTGACGTACCCCGTGTTTGCCGAGAACGGCATGTCAATGCTCTTCTGGCGCGCGTGCTCGAGCAGTTGCTCCAGCAAGAAATGGGCGCGCTCGGGACCTTCCGCTTCAATCACTGCAGAAAGTGCATCCATCCACTCCCGCGTTTCAACTGAATCCGCATCGTTTGCGGCGGCACCGAACTGGTTGTTGGGAACTGCTGACATGTCTTTCTCCTTGAGCGCTGACGTGAAATCGGTTTGATCTAGTGTTGCCAGTCTATTCTCTCACAAAGCAAATTTAATTTCAAACTGTGCTTTTAAAAATCATATTATGAAATTTCCTCAATAGCTCCAGAATCGGATCTTTTGACGATCAAAAAGGCTAAGCCGGGGTGCCCGTGTCCACGTAGGACGCCCTAACTTACACTTCCCGCATGTCCGATACGGCACCTGTATCAATTGCTGCTGCGCTGGCACCATCGCAGTTGAAGAAACGTGCGCGTGGCTGGTGGCGCCGGCTGCCGCCGCATCGCCAGGACCGGTTTTCCGTTTTGGCTCCATTGGCCGCGGTCATACTTTTCTCCATTGCAATTGTTGCGGCTTTTGGCTATTTGCGACTCGAAGAAATCGATCGTGAGCAAGAAGCCGTCAAGCGCGATGTGGAGTACACCCAGCAGCGGCTCAGGCTGCGGCTGCTGGAGCGGCAGGAGCAGTTAATGCGTCTGGCGCGGGATGTTTCAAACCGCGAAATCGATGCCGAAGACTTCCGTGACCGTGCCGAGTCACTGGTCAACCAGTACCCTGAGCTTGAATCGGTCAGCTGGATCGACGAGCGCAAACGCATCAAGTCAAATTACGGAACGGCCAGCCTTTCAAACAGCCAGCTTCGGCAAACTGGCAATCAGCTTCGCGCCGGGGAAACCGACACGAACTTCACTTTGGCAAAGGATCTGCGCCAGCCAGTCTACTTTCAGCGCACTGCCAGTGCCACACCGGCATACCTTCAACTGCACATACCGCTGACTGACCGCAACAAGTTTGCAGGCGTGGTGCTGGCCGAGTATTCGGTTGACGGCTTGTACCGCTATGGTGTGCCGTCTGAAGTGTCGGCACGCTACGCGGTATCGCTGCTTGACAGCAACGGAATCCACCTTGCAGGCACGAGTGTGCCAAAACCAAACCCGGCTGCCACTTTGCTGCCTTGGGCCAGTCCCGCCAACGCCTATGAGGTACCGGTTTCGCCGGTTGGAAACGGGCTGATCATCAAGGCGCAGGCTTACCGAACCTCGCTGGGCGTCATTGGCAGCGGCCTGTTCTGGATGGTGATTGCGCTCAGCGGCATGACATCGTGGATGCTGCTTGGCAACTGGCGACACATGCGCAGGCGCATGCAGGCCCAGCAAGCCCTCATTTCTGAAACCAACTTTCGCCGCGCCATGGAAAACTCCATGCTGACCGGCATGCGCGCCATGGATTTGCAGGGGCGAATCACTTATGTCAATGCAGCGTTTTGCCAGATGACCGGCTGGAGTGAAGCCGAACTGGTGGGGCGCACTGCTCCTTTTCCCTATTGGCCGGAAAGTGATCGTGAAACCCTGACATCACGCCTGGACGATGAGCTGCACGGCAGGACCACGCCTGGCGGCATTCAGGTACGCGTGCAACGCCAGGAAGGGTCGTTGTTTGATGCACGGCTGTATGTCTCGCCCTTGATCGATTCACACGGCGAGCAGACCGGGTGGATGACATCGATGACAGACATCACAGAGCCCAACCGGATTCGCGAACAATTGTCTGCATCGTATGAGCGCTTTACAACGGTGCTGGAGGCACTTGACGCTTCAGTGTCGGTTGGCCCGCTTGGCGGCGAAGAACTGCTGTTTGCAAATAAGCTTTACCGGCTTTGGTTTGGCAGCAAAGCAAGTGGGCACCTTCAGTTGGTGGCACAGGCAGGCGTTGTGCCAAAACCCCTCACCGACGATTCCTTCGACAGCGTTGACTCGCTCGCTGGACTTCCTGCCAGCGCGTTGGAGGACACCGAGACAGAGAGCTCCGAAATTTACCTGAGCGAACTTGGAAAATGGATTGAAGTGCGCACCCGGTATTTGAGCTGGGTCGATGGTCGCCTGGCCCAAATGGTGATTGCTACCGACATTACGGCGCGCCGTCTTGCGGAAGAGCAATCCGCCGCGCAGGCGGAGCGTGCACAAACTGCGAGCCGCCTGATCACCATGGGCGAAATGGCATCCAGCGTGGCACACGAACTCAACCAGCCGCTCACGGCCATCAACAATTACTGTGACGGCATGGTGTCGCGCATCAAGGCAAACCAGATCTCCCAGGCCGACTTGCTGGGCGCACTGGAAAAAACGTCGCGCCAGGCACACCGGGCTGCCCAGATCATTCAGCGCATCCGTTCATTTGTGAAGCGCAGCGAGCCCAACCGTGCGCTTTCGGAGGTGGCCGGCATGGTGGGTGAAGCGGTAGAGCTCGCCGACATTGAGGTGCGCAGGCGCAATGTGCGGTTGACGCATTACGTGGCAGCGCGCCTGCCGCAGTTGCTGGTTGACCCGATCCTGATCGAACAGGTACTGGTCAACCTGCTCAAAAACGCGGCAGAGTCGGTCGACTCCGCACAGCGCCCGACGGCACGGCGAAGCGTGGTGCTGCGGGTTGGCCTGAAACGGGTCGATGACAAACCAGTGGTTGAATTCTCGGTGCAGGATTCCGGCATGGGATTGGCCCCCGAAGTGATGGAACGGCTGTATGAAGCCTTCTTTTCAACCAAGGTCGATGGCATGGGAATTGGCCTGTCCTTATGCCGTTCGATTGTCGAATCGCACCAGGGCCGGATGAAAGCGGAGAACCTTTACAATGGCGCGGAGGTGACTGGGTGCAGCTTTTCATTCTGGCTGCCCGTCACAGAGCCGATGCCTGCATCGTCATCATCCCAGCGAAAACACTTGAGGACCCCAGGGTAATTGCATGAGCTTGATTCCAAAAAAAGGCACGGTTTACGTGGTGGATGACGACGAAGCCGTTCGCGATTCGCTCCAGTGGCTTCTCGAAGGCAAGGATTACCGCGTGCGGTGCTTTGACTCCGCCGAGTCTTTTTTGAGCCGCTACGACTCGCGCGAAGTGGCCTGCCTGATTGTCGACATTCGCATGGCCGGGATGACCGGGCTTGAATTGCAGGCCCGCCTGATCGAGACACGCTCGCCACTGCCCATCGTTTTCATCACCGGTCATGGCGACGTGCCCATGGCGGTGGACACCATGAAAAAAGGGGCGATGGACTTCATCCAGAAACCGTTCAAGGAAGAGCAGCTGGTGGGCCTGGTTGAACGCATGCTGGAGCACGCCAAGACAACGTTTTCGGAGCATCAGCTCTCAGCCAGCCGGGATGCCCTGCTGTCGAAGCTGACGCTGCGCGAATCACAGGTCCTTGAAAGGATTGTCGCCGGTCGCCTCAACAAGCAGATTGCGGACGACTTGGGCATCAGCATCAAGACGGTGGAGGCGCACCGCGCGAACATCATGGAAAAGCTCAATGCCAACACCGTGGCCGACCTCCTTAAAATTGCCTTGGGTCAATCCACCCCCAAACCCTGACAGCCACTGCCCTGAACAAATCGGCCAACATCTGCCTGACGCCCGCTTCCTGCCTGAAGTGGGCTTTTTTATTTGAAAACTGAAATCAGCGCTGAACCCCATCCATTGCCCCACATGACTGCCAACATCATTGACGGAACAGCCGTCTCCAAACAACTGCGCGCTGACGTGACAGCCCGCACTGCAGCGCTCAAGGCGCGCGGCGTCACCCCCGGCCTGGCTGTGATTCTGGTCGGCGAAGATCCGGCCAGCCAGGTTTATGTTCGTAACAAGGTGCAGGCCTGCGCCGATACGGGCGTTCACTCCGTTCTGGAAAAGTATGGCGCTTCGATGACTGAAGCCGCCTTGCTCGCTCGTGTTGCCGCATTGAATGCCGACAACACGATTCACGGCATTCTGGTGCAACTGCCCCTGCCGTCCCATATCGATGCCCACCGGGTGATCGAATCAATCGCCCCCGCCAAGGACGTAGACGGCTTTCACGTCGCCAGTGCGGGCGCCTTGATGACCGGAACACCGGGGTTTTGGTCGTGCACACCGTATGGTTGCATCAAGCTGCTGGAAAGCACCGGCATTGACCTGCGCGGCAAACATGCCGTGGTGATTGGCCGCAGCAACAACGTCGGCAAACCCATGGCCTTGATGCTGTTGCAAAAGAATGCGACCGTCACAGTTTGTCACAGTGCAACGCAGAACCTCAAGGCACACACGCTGCAGGCCGACATCATTGTGGCGGCCGTTGGCAGGCAAAACACAGTGACTGCCGACATGGTAAAACCGGGCGCTGTCGTGATTGATGTCGGCATGAACCGCAATGCAGAGGGAAAGCTGTGCGGCGACGTGGACTTTGCGGCCGTCAAGGAAGTTGCCGGCTGGATCACACCTGTGCCGGGCGGTGTCGGACCAATGACGATCACGATGCTTTTGGTCAACACGCTCGAGGCCGCAGAACGCTTTGCCATTGATATGGCTGCGATTGCCTCCAAATGAAAGAGATGAACCCAATGAACAACCCGCTCCTTGACAACACCGACTTGCCACTTTTCGATCAAATCCGCCCCGAGCACGTGAACCCGGCGGTTGACCAGCTCCTGGCAGCGGCCAGCACCGCACTGGAGACCGTCACCGCACCGGCGTTTCCTGCCGAATGGCTGGCGATATCAAAAGTACTGGATGTCGCCACCGAAGCGCTGGGCCGCTCCTGGGGCGCGGTAACCCACCTGAACGGTGTTGCCGACACGCCAGAGCTGCGCGCGGCGTACAACGAAGCGCTGCCCAAGGTAACCGAATTTTTCACACGCCTGGGGGCCGAGGAGCGCCTCTACGCCAAGTACAAAGCCATCGATGTTTCCGCGCTCAACAGCGAACAGCATCAAGCCCACAAAAACGCCATCCGCAACTTTGTGTTGGGTGGCGCAGAGCTGACCGGTGCAGCCCGCGAGCGCTACGCGGCCATTCAGGAGCGGTTGGCCGAGTTGGGTCAAAAATTCAGTGAAAACGCACTGGATGCCACTGACTCCTTTGCGTATTACGCCACCCTTGCAGAACTAAATGGCGTGCCCGCAGACGTAGTGCAAACCGCGCTGGCTGCGGCCAAAGAGGCAGGCCAGGACGGCTACAAGCTCACACTGAAAATTCCGTGCTATTTGCCGGTGATGCAGTTTGCAAATTCCGGTGCCCTGCGCGAGAAGCTTTACCGCGCCTATGTGACCCGTGCGTCCGACCAGGCCGCGCCTGAAGCGCTGAAAATGGACAATACGGCGTTGATCCAGGAAATTCTGGCGCTGCGCCAGGAAGAGGCGGCGTTACTGGGTTTTGCCAGCTATGGGGACCTGTCCCTCGTGCCCAAAATGGCAAACTCACCTGCCCAGGTCATCACGTTTTTGCGCGATCTGGCCGACAAGGCAAAACCTTTTGGGCAAAAAGACCTGGCCGACCTGCAGGCATCCGCGGCACAACATCTGAATTTGCCCAAGCTGCAGTACTGGGACCTGCCCTTTGCAGGTGAAAAGCTCAAGGAGGCGCGCTATGCCTACAGCGAGCAGGAGGTCAAGCAATACTTTACGCTGCCCAAAGTCCTCGCTGGGCTGTTCAAAATTATTGAGACCTTGTTTGATGTAACGATTCGCCCGGACACTGCGCCGGTATGGAACCCAGGGGTCAAGTTTTACCGCCTGGAACGCACGGCCAGGGCCGCTGATGGAACGCTGGCAACCCACCTCGTCGGCCAGTTTTACCTGGATCCCACGGCACGCAACGGCAAACGGGGCGGCGCCTGGATGGATGACGTGCGCGCCCGCTGGCTGCGCCCCGACACCAACCGGCTGCAGACGCCCGTGGCGCATCTGGTGTGCAATTTCGCCGACAGCATTGAAGTCGGCGGCGTGACAAAGCCCGCGTTGCTGACCCACGACGATGTGATCACGCTGTTTCATGAATTCGGGCATGGCCTGCACCACTTGCTCACCCAGGTGCAGGAGCGCGACGTTTCGGGCATCAGTGGCGTTGAGTGGGACGCGGTGGAGCTGCCCAGCCAGTTCATGGAGAACTTCTGCTGGGAGTGGGATGTCCTGAAACACATGACCGCGCACGTGGATACAGGTGCGCCGCTGCCACGCGAGCTGTTTGACAAAATGCTGGCCGCAAAAAACTACCAGACCGGCATGCAGACGCTCAGGCAGATCGAGTTCGCGCTGTTTGACATGTTGCTGCATGCCGGGCATAACCCATCAGAGCCATTTTTGCTGCTGCTGGACAAAGTTCGAGCTGAAGTGGCTGTGGTCAGCCAACCCGAGTGGAACCGTTCCATGCACACCTTCAGCCACATTTTTGCGGGCGGCTATGCTGCGGGCTACTACAGCTACAAGTGGGCAGAAGTGCTCAGCGCCGATGCCTACGCGGCTTTTGAGGAAACTGCTGGTAATAACGGTTTGCCAAATCCCGAAACAGGCCGAAAATACCGCCAGGCCATTCTGGAAGCGGGCGGAAGCCGTCCCGCCATGGAGTCGTTCAAGGCGTTCAGGGGGCGCGAGCCGCAACTCGATGCCCTGCTTCGTCACCAAGGCATGGCAGGCAACTAATTGAAGGGATCCCAAGCATGCATCTCAACCTGAAGCTGACTGCACTGGCAGCCGCCAGTACTTTTATCGCCCTGCAGGCGTCAAGCGCGCTGGCGCAAACGGTTTACCGCATTGTGGGCGCCGACGGGCGGGTTACTTTTTCCGACAAACCGCCCGTGACGCGTGACGACAAAGTAACCGCCACCGGGCGCGGCGGCAAGGCCATCGAACTGGGCAACGCACCCTTGCCCTACGAATTGGGTCAGGTGGTCAGCCGCTTTCCGGTCACCCTGTACACCTCCACCAACTGCGCGCCCTGCGGCGCCGGGCGCACCTTGCTGAGCAGCCGTGGCGTTCCGTTTGCAGAGCGCACCGTCAACACCAACGAAGAC
>JANMCB010000176.1:0-4897 GCA_031360805.1 Rhodoferax sp. | reverse complement strand
TTAATTCGCCAACCGTCTCGTGGTTCATGATGCCAAAGCAAACTATCGTTTGTATGGCACAGCATGGGTGCGTGCAGATGGACGCCCAACAGCCTCTCCTTCAATTTATAAACAGATTCACCAAGGAAACATCACATGATTAATCGACGCGCATCGTTTGGCGTATTGGCTACAGCTTCTCTGGCGTTGGCTTCCAACGCCTCTGCGCAGGCTGCAAACAGTTGCGCGGTGTTCACGCCTGCATCACAGGCAAGCGCAACGCCCGAGAGCGCCTTGCAGCGCCTCAAAGATGGCAATGCGCGTTTTGTCTCTGGCAGCACCGTGAACTGCGACCTGAGGACGCAAGTCAAGGATACCGCCACTCAACAATCGCCAGTGGCCGTCGTGGTGGGCTGCATTGACAGCCGCGTTCCACCTGAGCTGGTTTTTGACCAACGCTTGGGGGATATTTTTGCCGCGCGGATTGCGGGCAATTTCGTCAATACAGATATTTTAGGAAGCCTGGAATTCGCCACCAAGGCCGCAGGCGCCAAATTGATCGTTGTTCTCGGCCATACCGAGTGCGGCGCCATCAAAGGGGCAGTCGATAACGTCAAGCTGGGCAATTTGACGGCCATGCTGGGCAACATCCGCCCCTCCCTGGAGAAACTGAATTACAGCGGCGTTGCGACATCCAAGGACAAAGTACTTGTGCAAAAGTTGGCTGATCAAAATGCGCAAGATGCCGTGGCGCTCATCATGCGAAAGAGTGATGTCATTGCAGAAATGGTCGCGCAAGGCAAAGTCAAAATCGTCTCTGCCATGCACGATATTTCGACCGGTCAAGTCAGCTGGTCTGCTTGATCTGTAGCTTGCCCAGCTCTTTTGCGTGTGGTTGGCGGCAATCGTTTCCTCAAAACTGCCTGCCGACATCGCCCCTGGGTCATTTGGGCGGCTCCGGCACATTCAACCGGAACTCACCCAACGGCGTGCCCGAGCCCGCAACACCAGGGATGGTGGTTGCTGAGCTCGCGGCGGCTGGGACACCGCTTGCGAGCTGAATCGCATCGCATGCTCCGAATGACCGGCTGTTTTTGATGAATGGTTTTTTTATTTCGGCAATGAAAAGGTCAATTTCTACCTCTGTACCTGGTCCAATCGCCACAGTCACCTACCAAAATAGTATTGGCTAGATCGTCGAGGCCGATTGCAGGTTAGGCAAAGGATTATTTGCCCGGCTTTTGCGCCGCGCCGCACGGCACCTGAATCAACGCTTGTTGTCTCCCGTCGCCACGGCTGCCAGCCAGGCGCAACGCGCTCAAGCGGCCGCCCCAGACACAGCCAGAATCCAGACTCAGCAGGTCCGGCCGGTCCAGCCAGCCCAGCGTGGACCAATGGCCAAAGGCGACGGTCACGTCGGCAGTCTTGCGGTTCGGTGCGTCAAACCACGGTACGTAACCGGGCGGCGCATCCTGGGCACGCAGCCCTTTGGCGGCAAATTCCATGGCACCTTGGGGTGTGCAAAAGCGTATGCGGGTCAGCGCGTTGATGATCACGCGCAGCCTGGGCGCTCCGCTCAAGTCGTCGCGCCAGGCATTGGGTTCGTTGCCGTACATCTGGTGTAGAAAGTCCGGCAAGTCCGGCCCGCGAAGCACCGCCTGCACCTCGCCCGCCAACGCCAGTGTTTGCGCCGCCGTCCATTGAGGCAGCACGCCCGCGTGCACCATCAGGCATAGTTTTCCTGCTACGGTTGTCGACAAAGCCAGATGTTGCCTGCGCAGCCACGCCAGCATGGCGGCGCAGTCTGGCGCCTGGAGCACGGCGTCAAGCGTGTCGCCACGGCCGGGGCTGCGCACGCCTTGTGCAACTGCCAGCAAATGCAGGTCGTGGTTGCCCAGCAGGCACTGTGCCGCATCGCCCAGTGCCATCAGGCGGCGCAGCACTGAGGCTGAATCCGGTCCGCGGTTCACCAGATCGCCCAGCACCACCAGGCTGTCACGGCTGGGCGAAAACGCAATTTCTTCAAGCAGGCGCTGCAACGCGCCGTCACAACCCTGGACGTCACCAATCAAGTACATTGCCATGGTGTGTATTTTGACCGCTGACTGATGGAAATTTTTTTAATCGCGTTCCTCACCCTGCTCAATGGGGTATTTGCCATGTCCGAGCTGGCCTTGGCCGCCAGCAAGAAGTCGCGGTTGAACGCAATGGCAGAGGCCGGGGACGCAGGCGCAGCGGCAGCGCTGACGCTGTTGGGCAACCCGACCCGCTTTTTGTCCACCGTGCAGGTGGGTATTACCTCGATAGGCGTGCTGAACGGCATTGTCGGCGAGGCGGCTTTCAGCGATGGCCTGGCCAAGTGGCTGCAAGGCTGGGGCATCACGGAAAAGGTGTCGGGCATTTCCGCCACGGCCATGGTGGTGACCGTCATCACTTTCACCACGATTATTTTTGGCGAACTGGTGCCCAAGCGCATCGGCCAGCTTTACCCCGAACAGGTGGCGCGCTGGGTGTCACGCCCGATGCTGTGGCTGGCCAAGGCGGCCAGCCCGTTTGTGAAGCTCCTGTCTGCCACAACCCAAGGCACCTTGAAGCTGTTGCGCATCGACACCAACGCCGCGCGCCCTGTGACCGAAGAAGAAATTACCGCCAGTCTGGAAGAGGGACGAGATGCCGGGGTGATTGAGCACCATGAGCACCAAATGGTGCAAAACGTGTTTCAGCTGGACGACCGGCCGCTCACGTCACTGATGGTGCCCCGAACCGACATTGAATGGCTGGATGCCAGCCATTCGGTCGCGCAAAGCCTGAGCCGCGCCGGTACCGGTGGCGAGCGCGGCGCACATTCCTGGTACCCGGTGTGCCGCGAATCGCTGGACGATGTCGTTGGCATCATCAGCGTTGGCAAGCTGTTGCAGTTGGGCACCAACCACTCGGGCAGCATCGATGCGCATGTGCAGGCGCCTGTTTATGTGCCTGAAACCCTCACCGGCATGGAGCTTCTGGAGCAGTTTCGGGAGCGCTCAGGCCGTATGGTGTTTGTGGTTGATGAGTACGGCGTGGTTCAGGGGCTGATGACGCCCGGCGACCTGCTGGAGGCGATTACCGGCGAACTGCAGCCCAAAGCGCAGGTGGACGCATGGGCGACGCAGCGCGATGACGGCTCGTGGCTGCTGGACGGACTCATGCCCGTGGGTGAACTCAAAGTGCGCCTTGAAATCGACGACCTGCCCGAGGAGGACCGCGGCCGCTACAACACGGTGGCCGGGCTGTTGATGGCGGTGTCCGGGCGTCTGCCTGGGGTTGGCGAGCGCATCGAAGCCTCGGGCTGGATGTTTGAAGTGGTTGACCTGGACGGCAAGCGCATCGACAAGGTGCTTGCGTCGCAAATCCCCTTGCGCGTGCCGCCGGAGCCGACGGCCGTCAGCCCTTAAATTCTGCCAGCCAGCCAGTACGCAGCGTACCCGATGGTCTCATGCAGCGCGTAGTGCCACTTTTCAGCACCCCTGGTGAATGAATAGTTGGTGACGTCGGCCCAACTGGCGTGCTCCGGCGCACGGTAGTCAACACAATAGGGCTTCACGTTCCATCCCGCCTTGAGGAAGCTGCCCATGGAGCGGGGCATGTGGGCACAGGTGGTCAGCAGCAGCCACTTCGCACGCCGGTCAACGCCCGGCAGCTCGGCGGTAAAGACAGCATTGTCAAACGTGGTGCGTGAACGCGACTCGTAGGTGATCCGCGCCGGGTCAACGCCCACGCTGTCGAAAAACCGTTTGGCCCGGTCGCTCTCCGACAGGTCCGCCAGCATCAGGTTTCCCTCTCCGCCGGTGAACAGAATGCGCAAATCCGGGTTGCGCTTCAAAAGGCCAATCGGCGCAATCATGCGTTCTGCGGATGCGTTCAGTGCCACCTGACCCGGGCGTTGCCACAGTTCAGCGCGTTCCAATGCACCGCCCAAGACCACCATGCCCGCGTAACCGGCCAGGCTGGCGTTTGGGTCCGGCACCGGGTAAAGCGTCTCCAGCCGACGCAGCACGGCCTCCACAGGAAGCTGCCAGCCCATCAAAGCCAGAACAATGAATGCCGCCCACCCCAGCCGCATCCCCCAAGCCCGCCGCTGCGGCATGAACCACAACCCCAATCCAAGCAGGATCAGCACCCAGGCAATCGGCTGGGTGGCGAAAGACAGCAGTTTGGAGGCGAGGAACATGATGGGCGGATCAACCTGACTGTTCAAAACGGGAAAAGCCCACTATCGGATCGATAGCGGGCTTTTACTGATTGTCTAAATGACTGACTTGGTGCCGGAGAGATGAATCGAACACCCGACCTTCTCATTACGAATGAGCTGCTCTACCGACTGAGCTACACCGGCTTTAGCCTTCGATTATAACGTGCTGTTGTGCGAGCGTCTGCGATCTGGCTGGCCGCGCTAGTTTCCCTTGGGTGGCGCTTTGGTGTGGTAGCTGGTAACGCGCTCAACTTCGTTCTTTGAGCCCAGGATGACGCTGACGCGTTCGTGCAATTTGGTGGGGACGATGTCCAGAATTCTCTGCGTGCCATTGGTGGCGGCACCACCTGCCTGCTCGACCAGCCAGCCCATGGGATTGGCCTCGTACATGAGGCGCAGCTTGCCGGGTTTTTCGGGCTCGCGTTTGTCCCACGGGTACATGAACACGCCGCCGCGCGTGAGGATGCGGTGCACGTCGGCCACCATGCTGGCAATCCAGCGCATGTTGAAGTCTTTGCCGCGCGGCCCATCCTTGCCTTGCAGGCATTCGTCGATGTAGCGTTTTACGGGCTCGTCCCAATGGCGCATATTGCTCATGTTGATGGCAAATTCGCGGGTGTCCGCAGGAATCATCACGTCTTCCTGCGTCAGCACGAACGAGCCCTGTTCGCGGTCCAGCGTGAACAT
>JANMCB010000166.1:0-2362 GCA_031360805.1 Rhodoferax sp. | reverse complement strand
CTCATCTGAACTTGCATGTCATTGATCGTTTTCTCCCACGCCAACAGCTTCCCCGCCAGCACCTACCGCGTACTTTTCAAAAGCCTTCGCGCACGCGGGTTTTCGGTGCGGGCCATCGACAAACTCGGGCACGACCCGGCTTACCCGGTGACCAACAACTGGCCGCATCTGGCCAAGCAGCTGGCTGACTTCGCACGCACTGAAGTTGAAAAATTCGGCGAACCCGCGTTCCTGGTCGGGCATTCACTGGGCGGCTTTTTGAGCCTGATGGTCGCGGCACAGCACCCCGAGCTAAGCCGTGGCGTGTTGTTGCTGGACTCGCCCATTCTGGGTGGCTGGCGCGCGACTGCGCTGCGTGTCGCCAAGGGCACGCAGATGGTCGGCTCCGTATCGCCTGCGCGGGTCAGCGTGAAACGCCGCATAAGCTGGCCCGACCGCAAGACCGCGCTGGCCCACTTCAGTGCAAAGAAAGCGTTTGCCCGCTGGGAGCCGCAAGTCCTGAAGGACTACATCGACCACGCCATGCAGATGGAAGACGGCAAATGCGTGCTCTCGTTCCAGCGCGACATTGAAACCGCCATCTACAACACCCTGCCCGACAACCTGGACCGCCTGCTGCGCACGCACCCGCCAAAGACCCCCATCGCCTTCATCGGCGGTGAGCATTCACGCGAGATGAAGCAGGTCGGCATGACCATGACCGACAAACTCGCCAAAGGCCGAATCACCATGCTGGAAGGCGGCCACCTGTTTCCTATGGAGCATCCGCTGGCAACGGCGGCCGCAATTGAAGCGACGCTTGGGGCGATGTCAGGCTGAGTTCACCGACATCACCAACACAGTCAGTTGGATGGCAACGGCGAAGGCGCAGACTTCAACCGGTCCTCGTGCGTCAGCACCAGCGGCTCGGCAAACTGTTGGGCAACAAATTCAAACAGCTTCGCATGTGCGGCCTTGCGGGCAACACTGTTTTCGCCCACGGTGGCTGTACCGCTTTGGGTGTTGCCGATGTTTTGCATCATGCGCACGGGGGTCAGGCTGTCAAAGCCGTGGTAGCTGTCAGGGTAGACAACCAGATCAAACGGGACTTTTTGATCGCCCTTGGCTTGTCGCGCCACGACTGCATCGCGCAAAGTGGCGCAATGGCGTGCGGAAGTCCAGTCGTCCAATTCGCCGATTAGCACCAGCATCGGTACGGCGATTGCGTAGCCTGAATTCCTGGTGAGGTTCAGGCAGCCGGGGTAAAAAGCGGCAACGGCTTTGGGGCGGATTTTTTGAGCTTGTACTGCATTGTCTGAGGCGTCATTCACGCTTAACACGGTTTGTGCGCCGTGCGACCAACCCAGCACCAGAATCCGCGCCGGGTCCACCCCAGGTTGCACTGAAAGCCAGGCTATTGCAGCAAAAACATCTCCGCGCCGATCTGCCTCGTGGATGCTGCGATTTTTGTTGGGGGTGGCACAAATCGACTTTTCACCGCGCGGGGAGAAGCTGTCCAACACCACAAAGTGGATGCGTTCGGCATTGAAGTAGCCAGCGTAGCGCTGCCAGATCGAATTGAGGCGGCCCTTTGCGTCTAAAGCGCCGTTGCACCCGTGCAGCGCAATGGCCACTGGGCGCGGCTCAGGCACTGCGACTTTGAACCAGTGCGCCGGGATTTTCAGCTTGCCGTCTGCCGAGGCGATCAGCTCTTGTCCTGCTGCGGCAGAGGCGAACATCACACCCACGGCCAAAGCCGCGCAAGCCCGCAGCGCTGCACTGGCCCCTGTCCAGGGTTTCACACGCATCAAGCCGCCCATTTAACCAAGCCGCTGTAGGCCGTCGCCAGCACCACCAACCCAAAGGCGATCCGGTAGTAGGCAAAGCCGACAAAGCTATGGGTGGAGATGAATTTGAGCAGCCAGCGAATGCACAGCCACGCGCTGACGAACGAAAACAGCAGGCCGACGGCAAACAGCGGGACGTCTGCAACAGACAGCAAGGCCCGCTCCTTGTAAAGGCTGTACACGCCCGCGCCAATCAGCGTGGGAATGGCCAGGTAAAAAGAAAAGTCCGTGGCCGCCTTGCGCGACAGCCCCAGCAACATGCCGCCGATGATGGTGGCGCCGCTTCGGCTGGTGCCGGGGATCATCGCCAGGCATTGAATCAGGCCGACCTTGAGCGCGTCCCAGGGCGTCATCTGGTCAACGTCCTGTATGCGCGCGGCCGTGGTCACATTGGCTTGACGCCGTTCGGCCCACAAAATGATGAAGCCGCCGATGATGAAAGTGCTGGCCACGACGACCGGGGTGAACAGATTCGCCTTGATGGCTTTGCCAAACAGCAGCCCCAGCACCACGGCAGGAATGAAGGCGATCAACAC
>JANMCB010000129.1:0-2767 GCA_031360805.1 Rhodoferax sp. | reverse complement strand
GAGGCCAAGATCACCGATCTTTGACGTGACTTGCCGCGGATTGAAAAAGCCATGAATACAAAAGCCTTAACCGACATTGCCGACATTGCCGACGTGGCCCATCAGACCTTGCAAGGCTCGCAAAGCACGTCGCCGCCGGTTCCGTCTGCACTGGACGAAGAAACCGCGCGCGCTGAAATCTATGGGCTGCTGGCGGCCCTGTACTACGCCCCACCTTCGCCGGAAGTGTTGGCGCAGTTGCGGGTTGCCGCTACAGAGACCCCAGCGGCAGGTGGGTTTTTACAGGAGCCGTGGCGCGACCTGGTGGGCGCTGCGCGCGCCATGACGGACGCTTCAATCCAGGCGGAATACAACACCCTGTTCGGCGGCGTGGGCAAGCCGGAAATTTACCTGTTTGGCTCACACTATTTAAGCGGCTTTTTGAACGAAAAGCCCCTGGCGGTCTTGCGTGGTGAGCTGGCGCGTTTGGGGTTGGCCCGGGACGACGCCATGAGTGAAACCGAAGACCACATCGCTTACCTGTGCGAGGTCATGCGCTACCTGATTGCCGCTGATGACATGGCAGTGGCCAACCTGACCACGCAGTCCCAGTTCTTTGGTACCCACTTGCAGCCGTGGGTGTTGACAATGTGCAACGCCCTGGACGGCCACCCGAAGGCCAAATTTTTTGCTGCAACGTCAGGGTTTACCCGCGCATTTTTCAACGTCGAGACGCAAGGTTTCGACATGCTGGTCTAGCTTGGCTTAAAAAACAGAATTCCGATGCCAGAAATTAATGGCTGGTAGTTACCCACCCTTGTTCAAAGTGCCTTGTAAAGTTACATTACATGGCGTTATGAATTATGATTCATAGGTGTATCGAATCAAGTTGGAATAGGAGCAATCGCATGAACCAGACCCCAGACAAAGCTGTCAAAACCCAAGCGGCAAGCCCGCTGTCACGGCGCAGACTTTTTGCGGGTGCCACGGGTCTTGGTGCTGTGGCCGCTGTTGCCACCATGGTGCCGTTTGTTAGTGCGGATTCGACAGTTGTGCCCTTGCCAAAGGCTGCTCCACTGAAAGGTGGGGGGTACACCTTGTCTGAGCACGTCAAGCAGTACTACAAAACCACACTTATCTAACCCGTTTAGCAGGAGATTGCCATGTTGTTGACCAAAAAAACGGGTTCGTTGCGCGCTGCTGCGGGAACCTCCCTGTCGCCCGCGTCGGCGGCGCATGCTTCGGCACATTCATCACCCTTTGTTCACAGTTTGCGCCGCGGGCTGTCCAACGCACTGCCCACCATGGACCGCCGCTCGTTTCTGCGTCGCTCCGGTTTGGGAGTGGGCGTCGGTATTGCGGCCACGCAATTGACGCTGGTCAAAAAGGCAAAAGCTGCAGATGGCAAAGCAGCGCTGGGAGAAGGCAAGATTGAAGTCAAACGCACGGTGTGCACGCATTGCTCGGTCGGTTGCGCCGTCGATGCCATAGTCGAAAACGGCGTCTGGGTGCGCCAGGAGCCGGTGTTTGATTCCCCCATCAACCTGGGTGGCTACTGTGCCAAGGGCGCCGCTCTACGGGAGCACGGCCATGGCGAATACCGCCTGCGCTACCCGATGAAGCTGGTCAACGGCAAGTACGAGCGCATCAGCTGGGACACCGCGTTGAACGAGATCACCACCAAGATGCTGGACCTGCGCAAGGCCAGCGGTCCGGATTCGGTCTATTGGGTCGGCTCATCCAAACACAACAACGAACAAGCCTATTTGATGCGCAAGTTCGTCAGCTTCTGGGGCAGCAACAACTGCGACCACCAGGCGCGTATTTGCCATTCCACCACGGTGGCCGGTGTGGCCAATACCTGGGGTTATGGCGCCATGACCAATTCGTACAACGACATGCAAAACGCCAAGGTGGCGATGTACATCGGATCTAACGCGGCAGAAGCCCACCCGGTCAGCATGGTGCACATGCTGCACGCCAAGGAAACCGGCTGCAAGATGATTGTGGTGGACCCGCGCTTCACACGCACGGCAGCCAAGGCCGATGAATTCGTGCGCATCCGCTCCGGCTCGGACATCCCGTTTTTGTTTGGCTTGCTGTACCACATCTTCAAGAATGGCTGGGAAGACAAGCAGTACATCAACGACCGCGTCTTTGGCATGGAAAAGGTCAAAGAAGACATCCTGGCCAAGTGGTCACCTGACAAGGTCGAAGAAGCTTGCGGCGTCAAGGAAGCGCAAGTGCTCAAAGTGGCGACCATGCTCAATGAGAGCCGCCCCGGCACCATCGTCTGGTGCATGGGCCAAACCCAGCACACCACCGGGAACGCCATCGTGCGCGCATCCTGCATATTGCAGTTGGCGCTGGGCAACATCGGCAAATCCGGCGGCGGTGCCAACATTTTCCGTGGCCACGACAACGTGCAGGGCGCCACCGACGTTGGCCCCAACCCCGACTCACTGCCCGGCTACTACGGCCTGGTCGAAGGCTCCTGGAAGCACTTCGCCAAGGTGTGGGGTGTCGATTTTGAATGGATCAAGGGCCGTTACGCCTCCCCTGCGATGATGGGCAAACCTGGCATCACCGTGTCGCGCTGGATTGACGGCGTGCTGGAAAACAATGAGCTGATCGACCAGGATTCCAACCTGCGCGCCATGGTGTTCTGGGGCCACGCGCCCAACTCACAAACCCGTGGCCTGGAGATGAAACGCGCCATGGACAAGCTCGATTTGCTGGTGGTGGTCGACCCTTACCCATCCGCAACCGCAGCCATGGCGGCCATGCC
>JANMCB010000122.1:0-2816 GCA_031360805.1 Rhodoferax sp. | reverse complement strand
GGCGAGACGTCTCCAAGAGTTGGTAGCTGCGGCAAAAGCTCGTAAGGAATCAGGTACGCTCCGACTGCTGTCTGGCCATCAAGAATTACGACCCTGACGTCAAAGGTTATGTCCTGACCGGGATTTTGCGAATCAAGATCCCGTCGGATTCGGTCTAAATCGATATTCAGGATCGTAGGATCTCGCGTATACCACCTGACCCGCGTATGACGGGGCTGCTGCTGTCCAAGCGGCGCCATCTTGTGCAGCTTTGCGAGCCGGTCAAGCTGCCAGCGCAGAAGCTTGTCCCGATAGACGGTTAGCATCCAATCGCCTTGAAGATACCTGAGTACCGACACAGAAAGCTGTGCGAACGTGCGCAGGTCAGACGCGTCAAGTTCAATGTTCTCACCGACGACTCCACCTTTCGAACTCGCCACTCGGAGAGTGCCATCAGTCGAGGCGAAGTGGCGCGAGTGAATGATGGTTCCCCGCAAAGGCGCGGCTTCTTTGTACAGTCCCTTCAGGCGCTCCATCAGCCATCAGCCATGAGCGCGACCTAAGGACATCCGGTAAGGCGACCCCTGACGTTCTCAACTGCTGAAGCTTCTCCGAGAAACCGAAGCCAACTTTTCGCCTGTTCCGCTCAAGTACCCACTCGAACAGCATATCGAGCAACTTGAAGGTGGCAGTGAAAACAAGCGGTGCACCCGCATCCAAGAACCCGGGTCGCCAATCTCCAAGCAGGATATTCGCGCGAACATGCACCGTCGTCACTGGTGCACTGCTGCTTAGGTCGTAAACAACTGCGTCCGGCCAATCGGGGAATAACTCGTCTTCTGCCAGCTTGTATACAGATTCTAAAAGCCAGTCCTCGTAGCCCACCCGCTCGCGAAGTTGCTGCAGGCTCTCAATTGAGAATTGATCATCAGTCATTCAAGCAGATTCCTCCAACGCGGGATGCACCGTCCGCTTCTGGCCGATTGCAGGTACTACGTTAACTGAAATCATCGCCACAATGTCAACGCAAAGCCGCCCACAACATCGTGGCGCCCGCCAGCAGCAGCAGGCCGTCCATCATCAGCTTGAATTTGTCGCTGTCGATGGTGTGCACCAGGCGTTTGGCGATGAAGGCCCCGGCCACCAGGCTGGAACCAATGATGAGGCCCTTGGCGATGACCGGCAAGGGCAGGGCGTCAAAACTGCGAAACGTGACGGCTTTGGCGATGTACACCGCCAGTGAACCCAGCGCCTCGGTGCCGAGGTACGCGCCCTTGAGCAGACCATAGGCCAGAAAAAACGGCGCATTGATCGGACCGGTGCTCACCACAATACCGGTGATAAAACCGATCACCAGACCGACCAGGGCCATGTCCCACAGGTTCAAGGACCAACTTCGGCGCGCCATCCAGCGGCGCAGCGGAATCATCGCGATGAAGAAGACACCGAGCGCCAGCTCAATCACGCCGACGGGCAGCGTCAGCAGGGTTTTGGCGCCCAGGGCCGCCGCCGGAACGCCGGTGGCGCTGTAGGCCGCCGTGACGCGCCAATCAATCTCGCGCCACCAGGCCGCCACGCGTGCGGCGTTGGCCATGATGGCCGAAATCGCCATGACCGGCACCGCCTCGCGCGGGCCAAACACCAGCACCAGCCCGGGCATCAACATGATCGAGCTGCCAAACCCGAGCACGCCGCCCACCGTTCCCGCGAGGAGACCGAGCAGCAGGACAAGTGCAAAATCCATTGCCAACACTTTATTCAGGAACCATGAACCACTTTGATTTTGACCTGTTCGTCATTGGCGGTGGCTACATCGCCTGTGAGTTCGCCTCGATTTTGAATCTACGAGTCAATCAAGTCCTTGGCTATCGTGCTATAAATAAAGTTTGCTACTTTTCATGTAGTGTTTAAATTTCTACGGGCGTTTGCCTGCATAGAAACTGCCGCCCAACAAGACCACGGCCAGCGTCCAGAAAGCGGGCACCATTCCAAACGCCGCGCCCAGGCTGCCGAACAGGATCGGCATGAACACCTGGCTCAGGTTCATGAAACTGGTGCGCACGCCAATGGCTTCTCCGACGCGACCGGCTGGGGCGGTGTGGTGAATCAGGCTCAGCACCATGGGTTGCGCAGAGCCCAGTCCCAAACCCAGGATGAACGCCAGCGCCAACAGCACGGGCAGGGCGGTGAATAGCGGGAACAGCGCGTAGACGCCCACGGTCGTTACCAGCGCAGCGGTCAAAATCTGCCATTGGTTGTAGCGACGTGTAATCCACGGCGTGGAAAGCCGCACTACAAAAGTTGCCGCACCAAAGGTCCCCATGATGGTGCCGATGCTGGAGGCGGACAGCCCGATGCGCGCGCCCTGAACCGGCACCATGAAGGTGAACATGTCCCAGCTCATCGACATCAGGCCGCTGACGATGAACACGGCGCGCAGCGGTGCATCGCGCAACAGGTCCATCACATGCGTGCCTTCGGGCGGTTGAAGGTGTGCAACATGCGCTGGCGCACTGCGGGCTGTGAGCAGCAGGTACAGCAGCGCCGCCGCCGGAAACAGGGCCAGCACCAGAAACACGGCCGTGAACCCGGCGTGGTCAATGGTGAACCCGGCGACCACTGGCCCCAAAATGCTTGAAACTGAAAAGCCGACCGCCAGAACGGTGAACGCCTGTGTGCGGTTCTCGGGTGTGCTCTCATGGCCGGTGGCATTGTTGATGGCAATATGGATCAGCATGAAACCTGTGCCGAGCATCACGCTGGCAGCACAGAGCATGGCGATGGATTCATGCAGCGCCGGCATCACCGTGCCTGCCACCACGGCCACAAGCCCCAAC
>JANMCB010000118.1:0-1773 GCA_031360805.1 Rhodoferax sp. | reverse complement strand
TGCTTGCCGTTTGCGCCGTCGCGCCCGTGCTCAACCTGTGGGTGCCCCAAGGCAGCGTTTTCCACATGAGCACCTACGCCGTCGCGCTCTTGGGCAAGATCATGTGTTACGCCATCTGCGCACTGGCGATGGATTTGATTTGGGGTTACAGCGGCATCCTGAGCCTGGGTCACGGCCTGTTTTTTGCACTCGGCGGCTACGCCATGGGCATGTACCTGATGCGCCAGATCGGCGCCGACGGCAACTACAAAAGCAATCTGCCGGACTTCATGGTGTTTCTGGACTGGAAGACTTTGCCCTGGCACTGGAGCTGGAGCGACAGCTTTGTTGCCACCCTGTTCCTGATCATCGCCGTGCCCGGCCTGGTGGCCTTTGTGTTTGGTTATTTTGCCTTCCGCTCGCGCATCAAGGGCGTTTATTTCTCCATCATCACGCAGGCCATGACCTTCGCCGCCATGCTGCTGTTTTTCCGCAATGAAACCGGTTTTGGCGGCAACAACGGCTTCACCGATTTCAAGCGGATTTTGAATATTCCGATTGCCACACCCTCGATGCGCATGGTCCTGTTTGTGTTGACGGGCCTGACCCTGCTGGGCTTCTTCCTGCTGGCCAAGTGGCTGGTCGCCAGCAAGTTCGGGCGGGTCCTGCAGGCTGTGCGGGACGCTGAAACGCGGGTCATGTTCTCGGGCTACAACCCGATTGGCTACAAGCTCACGATCTGGACCATTTCGGCCATGATGTGCGGCGTGGCCGGTGCGCTTTATGTGCCGCAGGTGGGCATCATCAACCCCGGTGAAATGAGCCCGGCCAACTCGATTGAAATTGCGATTTGGGCGGCTGTGGGCGGGCGTGCCACCTTGATCGGCCCCATCGCCGGCGCCTTCATCGTCAACGGCGCCAAGAGCTGGCTGACGGTGGCTTACCCCGAGTTCTGGCTGTACTTTTTGGGCGTGCTGTTCATTGCAGTCACGCTGTATTTGCCCAACGGGGTGGTGGGATTGGTGAAGAAGTTCGCCCAGAGGTCCAGGCCATGACGCCCGAGCTGCTTGAAGAAGGCGCACGCCGGCTGGAGGCGCGAGCGCAAAAAGTGCAAAGCGGGCAAACCGAGTCGGGCGGGCGGGCAGCGGGCTTTTCGCGCCTGGTCACGTCGGCGGAAGTCGATGTCACCCACGGGCGCATCCTGTACCTGGAAGACGTGAATGTGAGTTTTGACGGCTTCAAGGCCATCAACAACCTCTCGCTCGACATTGCGCCGGGCGAGTTGCGCTGCATCATCGGCCCGAATGGTGCGGGCAAGACCACCATGATGGACATCATCACCGGCAAAACCCGCCCCGACTCAGGCCGTGTGTACTTTGGCAGCACCATTGATCTGCTGCGTTACACCGAGCCCGAAATCGCCCAGCTTGGCATTGGCCGCAAGTTCCAGAAGCCCACCGTGTTTGAGCAGCTCACGGTGTTTGAGAACCTGGAGCTGGCGCTGAAAACCGACAAGGCCGTCACCGCTTCGGTGTTCTTCAAACTCGATTCTGCGCAGTCGGACCGCCTGCTCGACGTGCTGCACACGATTCACCTGGGCGGTGATGTGTCGCGGCTGGCCGGCAATTTGAGCCACGGGCAAAAGCAGTGGCTGGAGATCGGCATGCTGTTGATGCAAGACCCAAAATTGCTGCTGCTCGATGAGCCGGTGGCCGGCATGACGGACCATGAAACCGAGCGCACGGCCGAGCTGTTTTTGTCCTTGAAAGGCAAACACTCCCTGGTGGTGGTGGA
>JANMCB010000107.1:0-16193 GCA_031360805.1 Rhodoferax sp. | reverse complement strand
CCCCTCCAGGCGCTTGAGCCCTTGCTCACACACGTCCAGCACGCCGTCTTCCATCGCCAGGTAGCCTGACAAGTTGCCGAGCCAGCCGATCCGAATGGTCTTCTTGCCGATGGCAGGCCCGACCTCGCTGAAGTCGACCTGGTTTGCGATGGACAGCGGGCAGCGCGGGTCAGGCCCCGCCTGGGTGTTGAGCAGCAGTGCGAGGTCCTGCACCGTGCGCGCCATCGGCCCTTCGGTGCCAAGCTGGCCGATGTAAACATCCTGTGCAGGCCACATCGGCACGCGACCCTGGGAGGGGCGCATGCCATACACGTTGTTCCAGCCCGCCGGATTGCGCAGGCTGCCCATGAAGTCGGAACCATCGGCAACCGGAAGCATGCGCGTGGCCAGCGCCACCGCCGCACCGCCACTGCTGCCACCCGCGGTGCGCGCCAGGTCGTACGGGTTGCGGGTGACGCCAAACACCTCGTTGAAGCTGTGCGAACCCATCCCGAACTCGGGCACATTGGTCTTCCCGATCACGATGCAACCTGCAGTCTTCATGCGCTGCACCATCAGACCATCTGCGGAGGGCACAAAGTTGCGCAACAGGGGTGAACCCTGGGTCGTCGGCAGGCCCGCGACATTGGAGACGTCCTTGATGGCCTGCGGCATGCCGTGCATCCAGCCCATCGACTGACCACGCGCCAATTGGGCATCGCGCACGTCGGCCTGAGCCAGAAGGCCTTGTTCCTCCTGCAGGTTGACGATGGCGTTGACTTGCGGGTTCAGCGCCGCGATGCGCGCCAGATAGGCCTGCATCACCTCCCGGCAGCTGTATTGCCGGGCGTGGATCGCCTTTGACAGACCACTCCCGTCGAGTTCGGTGATTTCATTGAAAGCCGTAGCTGGGTCAAATCGGTTCATGGCGGCAGGATTCCAGTGTTTCAAGTGGTGTCGTCAATAATGGGGCGCAGTTCAAAATACCGCCATCATCCGGCAAACATACCATGACTTTTCTCGCACTCGACATTGGCAACACACGCCTCAAGTGGGCCACCTACGAAGCGGCCCGCCCTGGCGCCGCTCTACTGGCCCAGGGCGCCGAGTTTCTGGAAAACATTGACAAACTGGCCGATGGCGCTTGGGCCGACCTGAAGGCACCCACCAGCATGCTGGGATGCGCGGTGGCGGGCGACGGCATCCGCCTGCGGGTTCAGGAGCAGCTCGAGCAGTTGCCGCAGTGGGACGTTGCACCGCACTGGGTCGTCGCCAGCGAAACCGAAGCCGGTTTGACGAATGGTTACGACACCCCGTCGCGCCTCGGGGCCGACCGCTGGGTGGCCATGATTGGGGCCTGGCACCGCATGCTCAAGCAAGGCGCAGCAGAGCCGATGGTGGTGGTTATGGTCGGGACGGCAGTGACGGTCGAGGCGATTGACAGCCATGGCAGATTCCTGGGTGGTTTGATTTTGCCGGGCCACGGCATCATGCTGCGGGCGCTGGAGTCCGGCACGGCCGGCCTGCATGTTCCGACGGGCGAGGTGCGGGAGTTCCCCACCAACACCAGCGACGCGCTCACCAGCGGCGGCACCTATGCCATTGCGGGTGCCATCGAGCGCATGGTCCAGCACGTGCGTACGCACTGCCTGCCTGCGGGGCACCCGACAAGTCCAAGGTGCATCATGACCGGCGGCGCCGGCTGGAAGATGGCCCCCAGCATGAACGTGCCGTTCGAACTGGTGGACACCCTGATTTTTGACGGCTTGCTGGAGATTGCCGCGCACCGGGCCATTCGGCGCTGAGAGGTCTGCGCTGGCGTCAGCGCTTGCCACTCAAACCGTCAACCGCCTGAAACATGGCCTGGCGCGCCTGCGACGTGATCTGGCCTTTCCAGCTGTCGGTGTCCGTGTAAAACGCGTCCATGAGCTGCTGTTTGATTTGGGCCGCCTGCGCTGGCGGGGCTTCAGGGTGGTTGTCAAGCCAATGCTCGCCGCGAAGCGCGTAGGACACCTGCAGCATGGGCTGGGTGCCGTATTCCAGGGCAATGCCGGTGTACTGGGCGTTCGGACATTCCTGGTGCAGTGACATCCACATCAGTCCGGTCAAAAAAGCCGACGTGGACGTGCCATCGTAAATGCTGGTGACCGGCGTGGCACCACCGCCATCCCACCAGGCGCGGGCGCGTGTGAGCGCGGCGGCGTCATCAGTGCAGGCAAAAATACGTTCACCCAATCCGCTGGGCCCCAGGCCGGTGTGCAGATCGATCCAGGCGATCTTGCTGGCGCTGCCTGCGTAGTCGCGCAACACCTGCCTGACGGTACGGTTGCTCCAGGTGGGCGCGGTGCCACCGAAAAACATCCCTTTGGGGAACTCATGCTGGCCCCGGGAAAAAGCGGCCTGAAACGCCGCCATGCCGTGTGTCTCGATGAACTTTGCCACGGCCTGGGTGTTTTCAGCATCAGGCGGCCAATGCTCGGGTAGCAACAGGTCTTTGATCTCCCGGTACGCGTCGTTGGTCGGTAACGGCTTGGAGAAGTCCTGAAAATTGCGGTTCAGATCGACGTTTTCCTGGGTTACCCGGCGAACGTACGAGAACCCGTACGGATTGAGCGCATGCAGGTAGAGCACAGCCACACCCTGGTCGCGCGCCTTGGCCAGCCACTCGGCGTCATGCAACGCAAAGACCTGAACGCCACTGCCGCAAAAACCCTCCACGCCGTGGCAGCCGCTTGAGAGAATCAGCAGCTTGTCGGCAGTGGAGTTGCCAGCCAGGTCAAGCGCCACATCCAACGCCAGAACCTCGCCGTTGCGCCCGGGCAAAGGGTGGTTGTGCGATTCAATCTGCAAACCCGCCGTAGCGGCGGCTGCGAGAAACTTGACGCGGGCCTCTGCGTAGCTTTTCGAGAACGCCTGCGTCACACCGATCACGCTGCGCTCGCTGCCTGCAACTGGTTTTGGGACTGTGCCGGCGCCTTGGGGGCAGGTTCTTTCAGCCACGCTTCGGCCAGTAGCACCCCGTCAGTGCCGCCCAGCGGAATCTGGTCGTCATTGAAATCGTCGCGTGGGTTGTGCAGCATGCACGGGCCGCCGCCGTGGCCCATTTCACGGTGCTCGCCGTCGCCATTCGCAATGAAGCAATACGCGCCCGGCTTGGCTTGCAGCATGTAGGCGAAATCTTCAGCGCCCATGGTCGGCTCTTGTTTGAGTACGTTGTCGGCCCCCACAATGCCAGCCATCACTTTGCGGCAAAACTCGGCTTCTGCCGCGGAATTGATGGTGGGCGGGTAGTTGCGGGAAAACTCAAACTCGCAGGTGGTGCCAAAAGCAGCGCAGGTGTGCACGGCAATTTCCTTCATGCGCTGCTCAATCATGTCCAGCACTTCTACCGTGAAGGTGCGCACGGTGCCCTGAATCTCCACGCTGTCGGGAATCACGTTGGTCGCCTCGCCGGCATGGATCATGGTGACCGAGATCACGCCCGCGTCAATGGCCTTCATGTTGCGGCTGACAATGGTCTGAAACGCCTGCACCATCTGGCAGGCGATCGGCACCGGGTCCAGCCCCAGGTAGGACAGCGCAGCGTGGCCGCCCTTGCCCTTGATGGTGATCTTGAACTCGTTGCTGGACGCCATCACCGGCCCTGCGCTGACGGCAAAATTGCCAATTTGCGTACCCGGCCAGTTGTGCATGCCAAACACCGCCTCCATGGGGAACTTGTCAAACAGGCCGTCCTTGATCATCTCGCGCGCACCACCGCCACCTTCTTCGGCAGGCTGGAAAATCAGGTAAACCGTGCCGTCAAAATTGCGGTTTTTGGCAAAATGTTGCGCTGCAGCAAGCAGCATGGCGGTGTGCCCATCGTGCCCGCAGGCGTGCATCTTTCCAGCATTTTGACTGGCATGCGTGAAGGTATTGAACTCCTGCATGGGCAACGCGTCCATGTCGGCGCGCAAGCCAATGGCCCGACTGGAACTGCCGTTTTTCACAATGCCGACAACGCCCGTGGTGCCCATGCCGCGGTGGATCGGAATGCCCCACTCCGTCAGCTTTTTGGCCACAACATCGGCCGTGCGGACCTCCTGGAAACACAGCTCGGGGTGCGCGTGGATGTCACGGCGGATCGACGCAATACCGGCGGCCTGGGTCACAATGGAATCAATAATTTTCACGCTACCTCCTCAATGGTTCTGGGCCCGCCAGTCTAGTACGGCTTGAGAACTTGCACCTGTCACCAATGCGGCGACCCCAGAACTCAAGTGCGAACGCGTCCGTCGCCGGTCAACATCGACAGGTCGACAAAACTGGACGCAACATGGCGGTCCGGTGAAAAATTGACCGAAAACCCACCGTATGACTGATTTGACAGGCTTTCCAGTCCACTGATCAGCGTATCACGGGTGATTGGTTTGCCGCCGGTGCGGCGCAGCCCCTCCGTGAACACCTTGGCCGCAAGGTAGCCCTCCATGCTGGAGAAATTGGCCTGGGCACCGCCACCGGCTTTTTTGACGGCATCAAGGAATTCGCGTGTGATGGGGCGGGACGCGCTGTAGGGTGACGGGACCACCTGAGTGACCACCACGCCCGCGCCGTCTTTGCCCAGTTCATCGGCCAGTGCCTGGGTGCCAACGAAGGACACGTTGAAAAACGTGCCGCCATACCCCGCCTTGCGCGCGGCTTTGATAAAGGCGGCGCACGACTTGTAAGCGCTGATCTGCACAATCGCATCAGGGGACGCAGCCATCAAGGACTTGACAGCTGCGTCCACATCGACCGAATTGCGCTCGACGGTCGCCTGCGCCACCGTTTTCAGTTTGCGGGAGGTCAACGCCAACACCGTGCCATCCAGCCCCGCTTTGCCATAGGCGTCGCTCTGGTAAAAAACGGCAACTTTCTTGAGGTCCAGGGTCGTCAACTGCTTGACGATCAGCTCGGTTTCGTCGTTATAGGATGCGCGCAGGTGAAAAATGTACTTGTTGAACGGGTCACGCAGCCCCATGGCACCCGTGAACGGTGCAATAAACGGAACCTGCTCCTTCTTGGCCAAGGGCGCAGCGGCCAGGCTGGTGGGCGTGCCGATGTAACCAAACAGCGCAAAAACGTCTTCATCGATCAGCTTGCGGGTGTTGGCGGCGCAGCGGTCCGGCTCATAGCCGTCGTCCATTTTGCGCAACTCGATGGTTCTTCCGCCCACGCCACCCTGTGCGTTGAATTGGTCGAACCAGACATTGGCGCCCCGGTTGAACTGGATGCCCAACTGCGCGGCAGGCCCCGTAAACGCAGCCGACTGGCCCAGCACAATCTTGCCGCCGCCTTGAGCCCGTGCAGCATTGAAACCAGCGAGGGTGGTGGCCCCGGCCAGTACTGAGAATTGTCGACGTGTAATCATGGCTACCTTCTTCAACGCGAAAACAGCTTGGATTATCGGTGTTTGGCCCCTTCAAAACAAATATGATTTTCCCTGTGCCGTGACATTTAAGACGCAATGACGACATTTACTCCTACCCCCTCAAGCGCCCGCGAAATCCCTGCGCTGGTGCAGGTCATTGGCGCCTGTCCCCACGACTGCCCCGACACCTGTTCGCTGGTAACCACCGTTGAGAACGGTATCGCGATCAAAGTGCAGGGCAATCCGGACCATCCCCAAACCGGTGGCGTGCTGTGCACCAAGGTCTCGCGTTATGCAGAACGCACCTACCACCCGGAACGCCTGCTGTACCCCCAGAAGCGCAGCGGTCCCAAAGGGTCAGGCCAATTCGAGCGCGTGAGCTGGGACAGTGCGCTGTCGGGCATCGCCGCGAAACTGGCGGCCATCGCGGCAAAGGGGCCCGGGTCAGCACAGGCTATTCAGCCGTACAGCTACGCAGGCACGATGGGACTGGTGCAAAGCGAAAGCATGGCCGCGCGGTTTTTCAACAAGCTGGGCGCAGCGCAACTGGACCGCACCATCTGTGCGTCGGCAGGCGCTGAAGGAGTGACCCAGACCTTGGGCGGCAAGGTCGGCATGCGGGTTGAGCACTTCGCCGAATCCAGCCTGATTCTCATTTGGGGCAGCAATTCGATTGCCAGCAACCTGCATTTTTGGCGCTATGCACAAGTCGCCAAACGCAACGGGGCACGATTGGTCTGCATTGATCCGCGGCATAGCGAAACCGCTGAAAAATGCCACACCCACATTGCTTTGCTGCCGGGCACCGATGCTGCACTGGCGCTGGCCGTCATGCACGAACTGATTCTCAATGACTGGCTGGACCACGACTACCTGGACCGCTACACGCTGGGTTGGGAGCCATTGCGCGAGCGCGCCCTGGCGTGGCCACCCGAGCGCGCAGCAGCGGTATGTGGCATTGCCGTTGCGCAAATCGTGGATTTGGCGCGGGAGTACGGCGCCTGCCGTCAGAGCGCCAACATGGCGTCGCCTGAAGGTGGCCCGCAGGCTGCCATTCGCATGAACTACGGCCTGCAGCGGGCACGCGGCGGCGGAAATGCCGTGCGCGCCATTGCCTGCCTGCCGGCCCTCATTGGCGCATGGCGACACCCTGCCGGTGGGGTGTTGCTGTCTACCTCGGGCACTTATCCTGTCAACAAACAGGCGCTGCAACGCCCCGATCTGCTGGCAGCCAACACGCCACGCACCATCAACATGAGCACCATCGGTGACGACCTGCTGCGCCTTGCCTCACCGCAATTCGGCCCGGCGATTGAAGCACTGGTGGTCTACAACAGCAACCCTGTGGCGGTAGCGCCCGAGTCGGGCAAAGTGGTGGCTGGATTTGCGCGCGAGGACCTTTTCACGGTGGTGCTTGAACATTTCCAGACCGACACGGCCGACTACGCGGACTACCTCCTGCCCGCCACCACACAGCTTGAACATTGGGACGTTCACATGAGCTACGGCCACACCGACGTGCTGCTCAACCGGCCGGCCATTGCACCCCTGGGCGAGGCCAGACCCAATACCCAGATCTTTCGGGACCTGAGCCGGCACATGGGCTTTACCGACCCGTGTTTCGCCGAGGACGACCAGGCGCTGTGCCGCGCCGCCTTTGGCACCAGCATCGACTTTGACGCCCTGCTGCAGCACGGGTTTACACCCCTGAAGGTGGATGCGGCACCCTTTGCCCGTGGCGCTTTTCCCACCCCCTCGGGCAAGTGCGAGTTCTTCAGCGCCCGTCTGGCGGCACAAGGGCTGGACGGGTTGCCCGACTATCTTGAAAATTACGAGGCATTTGGCACGTCAAGCGACTTTCCACTGGCAATGATCTCGCCGCCCGCGCGAAATTTTCTGAACTCGAGTTTCGTCAACGTCAAAAGCCTGCGTGATATTGAAGGCGAGCCGCTCCTTGAAATCCATGAGAGCGATGCCCAGCCGCGGGGCATTCGCTCAGGCAGCGTGGTGCGGGTGTTCAACCAGCGCGGTGATTACCGATGCAAAGCCGAAGTGAGCGCGCGGGCACGGCCAGGCGTGGTGAACGGCATGGGCATCTGGTGGCGAAAGCTTGGGCTGGACGGCAAAAACGTCAACCAGCTCACCAGCCAACGGTTGACTGACCTGGGTCGCGCGCCCACGTTTTACGACTGCCTGGTTGAGGTCGAGCTCGACAGCGGCTTTAAAACCACCTAAATCATGCGGGATCCACACGCCACCGCTGTGCCTCACACGCCTGCCCAACCCGTAAAAATACTGCACCTTGAGGACTCGCTGATCGACCACCAGCTGGTGCAGCGATCCTTGAAGCAGGCGGGCCTGGACTTCACCATTGAGCAGGTAGACACCCTGCCCGCGTTTCTGCAAGCCGTGCAGGCGGGCAGTATCGACGTGATCCTGGCCGACTATCGCCTGCCGGGCTTCACTGCGCTGGACGCCTGGGCAAGCCTCGCATCCATGGCGCGCCATCCGCCCTTCATTTTGCTGTCTGGAGCGATTGGCGAAGCGGCGGCGGTGGACGCCATCAAGCTGGGCATGAGCGACTATCTTCTCAAGGACAATTTGGCCAAGCTGGCTCACTCGATTGCCCGCGCCATTGAAGTGCAGGAGGCCCGGCTGGCCAGGAAACAGGCCAATGCAGACCTCGCGGACTCGGAGCAGCGCCTGGCGGCGTTTGCGGAACACCTGCAAACCACCATAGAACAGGAACGCGCCGCCATCGCCCGCGAAATTCACGACGACATTGGTGGCTCGCTGGCCGCGATCCAGTTTGACCTGGCCTGGGTGGCGCGCCACTCGCACGACGCGGGCACACTGCAACATGTTGGCAATGCCACCGACATGCTGCGCCACGCGATTGGCGCCAGCCAGCGCATCATGATGAACCTTCGCCCCGCCGTTCTGGACCAGGGGCTGGTGGCAGCCCTGGAATGGCTGTGCGCCAGTTTCGAAAAGCGTTGTGGCATCGCCACGACCTATGACGCCGCCGCACTTCGCAGCGAGCCTTCAAAAGAAGTTGCGCTCACCGCCTACCGCACAGCGCAGGAGGCGCTGACCAACATCTCGAAATACGCACAATGCAGCCGTGTCAAGGTTGAGCTGAGCGACGCGGCGGGCGCGCTGACGCTTGAGGTCACCGACAATGGCTGCGGCATCACGGCAGAGCAGCTGGGCAAACCCAAAGCCTATGGTCTCAAAGGCCTGAACGAGCGCGCCAGAACCGTTGGCGGCTGGCTCGACGTGAGCACCTTGACCCGGGGCGGAACGTCCATCATTCTGTCGATTCCATGCCTGATGCCCGACCCTTTGAATCCGGCACCGAATGCCACTGAAGAAAGCGCGCGATGATCCGCATCATTCTCTGTGACGACCACGCCGTAGTCCGCCGTGGCATACGCGACACCCTGTGTGAAGCCCACGACATGCAGGTCGTGGCTGAGGCGGCGAGTTACTCGGAAGTGCGCGAGGCATTGCGCAACCACCCTTGCGACGTGCTGGTGCTGGACCTGAACCTGCCCGGACGCGGCGGGATGGAGGTGCTGGCCAGCCTGCGGGAATCCAGTGAGGTGGTTCGGGTTTTGATCGTGTCCATGTTCCCGGAAGACCAGTACGCGATTCGGTGCCTTCGCGCCGGCGCGCAAGGCTACCTGAACAAGGCGGGCGACCCAGCCGAACTGATCGTCGCGGTGCGGACCCTGATGCAGGGCAAGAAATACGTGACCGCCGCTGTGTCGCAGATGCTGGTGGACCACCTCTCAGCACCGCAAAACGAGGCGCTGCATGCGTCGCTGTCCGAGCGGGAGTTGCAGACGCTGCTGAAGATCGCCTCCGGGCGGCGGCTTTCGGACATTGCGGTCGAACTGATGCTAAGCCCCAAGACCGTCAGCGTGTACCGCGCGCGCGTGCTGGAAAAGCTCAAACTCACCAACAACGCGGAACTGACGGTTTACGCCATTCGCAACGAGCTGGTTTGATTCGCGGCCAGACGCGCGCCTGATCAAGCCTTGCTCAGGCGCTTGAGGCGCTCTGCCGCGGTGACCACATCAATCAGGCGGATGCCGAACTTGTCGTTCACCACCACAATTTCACCTTGCGCAATCAGGTGCCCGTTCACCAGCACATCCACCAGGTCCACCGCCATCGTGTCCAGCTCAACCACCGATCCGGGCTTGAGCTGCAGAATGTCCTTGATCGGTATCTTGGTGCGGCCCAGTTCCACCGACAGCCGAACCGGAATATCCAGCACCATGTCCATAATGTTGACACCCGCTTCGGGCGCAATGCGGGTGTCGCCAAGCTCCGAGAACGCCAGTCCGACGGTCGCGTCAGCCGGGGGCTGCAGCCCTCGAACCCAACCTGAAACCTTGCCTGTCGGCGGTATTTCTTCAGTGGCCATGCTGCGGGTCCGATCGGGCGGGTTCAGGCACCCGCAGTGATTTGTCGATGCGCAATGCATAGCGCCCGTTCAAGGTACCGTATTCGCAGGCAAACAGCGGCACGCCATCCACCGTGGCCTCGATCACGGGTGCTGCGTCAAACGGCAGAACGTCCCCGGTCCGCAATGAAAGCAAGGCGGCCACGGTCACGTCGAAGCGCGCCAGCTTCGCCGCCAGCGTGAGGTTGATGGATTGCAACTCCCGCGTCAGGTGCTGGTGCCAGTAACGGTCAGGCTTGGGTAGATGGCCGTGCGTGGTGGCACGCAGCACTTGCTGCAACGGCAGCAGGCTGGCATGCGGCAGGCAGATGTGAATGGCGGCCGTGACGTCGCCCAGCGACAAATGGAACGAGCTGGTCACCACCCGCTCCTTCGCCGCGGCAATGTGCGGCAGCCGTGCCTGCGCGACCAGCCGGTCCACCGCCACGTTGAGCGGCGCAAAATCATGCCAGGCCTTGTTGTAGCCGCTGATGATCAGCTCCAGCAACAAGCCGGCGCGGGCCAGCTCGGAGCCGGACATGGTGTCAATCACGTCCAGCGGCGCAGGGCCACTGGCGCCTGCAAAACGCTTCGCGCTCGCCGCCAGCGTCAAACGCGCTTCAAACGCCACCAACCCCCAACCGGACAGCGGTTCGATGGTCACCAGATGGCAATGCGAAGGTTCCGGCAATTCGGCCAGAAAAGCGCCAAACTGCTGCTGGCGCACCTTGCCGGGTTGCATGTCAGTGACCTGCGGCAACAGCCCCACCAGAGCCTCAGGCGCGTACCGCGCGAACTGCTCGTTGATCGCCTGCAGGCCGGGCCAGGGTCCACGGTGCAGGTGCTCTCTGGCTGGAATGAAGAACGGCAGTGCTTCGCCGGGCGACTGCAACTCGTCCCCGTCGTCCTGACCAGGCACCTGCCCAACGTTGGCCAGCCCTTGCAGCAACGCATTGACTTCCGCCTGTGAGATCCGTTCGCGCATGGTTAGCCCTGCTCCATCGAGATATTCTTCAAAGTGCAAAGGAACCTCATTGCAGCCCAACCCCTGAGGGTCGCCCTGCATAGTGCTGCTCGTAGCGCGCCTGCCAAGGCTCGGACAGGCAACGAATTTGCGCATCCAGCGCCACAATCCGCTTCATGATGCGATGTTTCTCCTGTCGCTGCTCGGCAGACAGGTCCAGCGTGCCGGCGGCGCCGCGCAGCGCCGCAATCAGCGCGCCACACATGCGCTCGCAAACCTGCACCTGCTGCCAGTCGGCCGCTCTTGCTGAATTGAGCATGTCCTGGCTGCTGGACTCGATTCGCTTGTAATGGTCTATCAGGGTTTGAGGCATGTCCGTCGGGTCTTTGGTGGCGCTTGCGGCTGAATGGGGGGAACGTTCAAATCAATGCCGCAAGCATAGCGATGTCAGGTGGTGCCAAAACTTCAAGTTACCCCGGATTTACCGGCCTTATCTGTCCACCATGTCGGTGCAGCCCGGCTGTGCAGTGGGTTGTCCTGTGTGTCTGCCGCCAAGGGCGTGGCCTGCCAGTCGCGCCGCGGGTGTTCTGTAAGTGTTTGCCTTACACGGCCGCACGCAGGCGCTGACACCAGCCGCAGTTACCTTCTGATTCAAATTCCGGCCCGCACGGTCAGAATTCAATGCATCGGATCGAAGTGACCGCCTGGTCTTAGAAGAGGAGCAAACCATGAAAAACGAGCAACTTTTGGCAGACATCCGCGACGCCAACCTGACCTACCTGATGCTGGCGCAAACCCTGGTGCGCGGCGACCGCGCCGATGCGCTGTTCCGGCTCGGCCTGTCCGAAGACGCCGCCGACCTGATCGCTGCGCTGTCACCGGCCCAGATCCTGAAAACCGCATCCAGCAACATGCTGCTGTGCCGCTTCCGGGTGGACGACGATCTGGTCTGGAACCTGTTGACCGACCACGGCCTGGAGAAGCCTCTGGCCAGCGGTGAGGTGCGCGCAGACACCAGCGCCGCGTCCCGCATGCATGCCAGCATTCTGATGGCCGGGCGATTTGCAGAATCACTGCAAGGCTAGAGCCTCGGCCACTGGCTGGCGCCACGCCGTGCCCCCGTTTTCAATTTTCAAACCCAATCCGGACATCACTCAACATGGTCGCTAAAAGTGTTCTGAACGACTCACGGCAAGTCAACCGCGCCGTCACGCTGATTAAGCTCGGTGCCCGGCTGCAGGTGCTTGAATGCGAAACCGGTCTGTCTTATGAGCGCCTGTTGCGGCTGTACAAGGAAGTGGCTGGCCGCTCACCCTCCAAGGGGCAATTGCCGTTTTCCACCGAATGGTTTTTGACCTGGCAGCCCAACATCCATGCCTCGCTGTTTTTGAACACCTTTCGCTACCTGACGAAGGCCATCGCGATTGATGACATCGACGCCATCATGAAGGCGTTCAGGCTGTACACGGAACAGGTGCAGGCCTGTGGCGTGCAGCCGCTCTTGAGCATCACCCGCGCCTGGCGCCTGGTCAAGTTCATTGACGGCAACCAGCTCACCACCACCACCTGCTCCAGCTGCGGCGGCCATTTCGTGACGGACCTGTATGAGAACCCGCACACCTATGAGTGCGGCCTGTGCGCTCCGCCGGCCCGGGCGGGCAAGGGCGCGACCGCTGGGGCCATGCTGCTGCATTGATGGTTGCAGCGCCCTGTCAACGGATGCTTTGCCGGCAATCAGTTTGCTAGATATAATATAGCAATAACTCTATATTACACGAGGGCTAGAAGCTGTTTTTAACGATTTTTTTTCAAATCAGCCGTTTTTGACGTCTTGATTCCAGAATTTCATATCACCCGTGATATGAAACTTTTTCAATCCCGACTGCCACTGGCGCCCCTTACCTGAGAAAACACCTTCCAGAACTGCGCATCCTGCGTCGTGGCGAAGTTGATGCGCATCAGCGTGCTGGGCTGGCGTTCAGCGTGAAACAGGGCGCCAGGCGCCAGCAGGTAACCCAGATCGAGCATTCTCTGGGCCAACTGGTCCGTGTCCACACCGGCGTCCACCCAGCCAAACAATCCGGCCGGTGGCGCAGCAAACGTACAGCCATGCCCCAGCGCCAGTTTCACGCTGCGCGCGCGCGCGACCTCCAGCCGGGTGCGGATGCGCAGGGCGTGGCGTCGCAATTGCCCCTGGTCGATGCACCAGGCCAACGCCTTTTCCAGCAAGGCGGGCGTGGTCAGCGTCGCCAGCAGCTTGGTGTCCAGCAACTGCTCGTACAGGGCCGGCGGCGCCGCCAGATATCCAACCCGCCAGCCGGGTGCCAGAATTTTGGCAAACCCGCTGACATAAATGGTGCGCTGCAGGCCATCCAGCGCGCTCAAGCGGGTGGCGTGCTCCGGCGCCAGATGGCTGTAGGTATCGTCCTCAACAATGTGAAAGTTGTGCTGGTTGGCCAATTGCAGCACCCGGTGCGCGCTGCCGGGGGTCAGGCAAAAGCCGGTCGGGTTGTGCAGCACACTCACACTCACAAACAGCTTGGGTGAATGCAGCTCGCAGTAGCGCGCCATGACGCCCAGGTCTGGCCCGTTGGCACCGCGCGGTACGGGCAATATGCGCATGCCCAGTGCCGCCAGGCGCGCAAACTCGATGGCCCAACCGGGCTCTTCAACCATCACGAAATCGCCCGCCTTCAGCAGCGTGCGGCTGACAATGTCCAATGCATGTGTGGCCCCGACGGTGGTGATGATTTGGCCGGGCGACGCCTGCACGTTCAGCGTGGCGAGTTTTTGCGACAGCGATTGGCGAAGCCCGCTGTCACCGGCCGGTTCGCCATACTGCAGCGAGTACGACTGCAAGGCCCGGCTGCTGGTGACTTTGCGAACCGCAGTGGGCAGGAAGCTGGTTTCCAGCCAGTCCGGCGGAAACACCCCCATGCCGGGCTGGGGTTTGCCACTGTTACCCTGAAACATGCCACGGATCAAGGCCGTCGCGTTGACGGGAACATGTCGGCCGGACAACGCCGCAGTCGCCGAAGATGGCACACCCGCCTTGACGGCTGCCTCCGGATTTGCGCCCTGGCCCAGAGACATCTCCCGCACGTAAAACCCGCGATTGCGCCGTGCTTCAACCAGCCCCTGCGCCAGCAACTGGTCATAGGCTGCCACCACTGTGGACGGACTCACGTCTTGCTGCTGCGCGCACAATCGCACGGACGGCAACTTGGCACCTGGCGCCAGGAGCCGGGTCCGGATGCGCTCGGCAAAACGTCCGCTGAGCTGCTCAGCCAACGATTGAGACGCTGTTTTCATCAGCATGGTGATCTTTCCTGCCTGTGTTGCACTGGGCAGCAGTACAGTTGCGACGAATGAACCTTAAACTGTACTGCCAGTGTGCTGTATTTGACTGTAAAGTCTTGTCAACAATTAAGCAACATGAACACCGCCGAATTCACCGCCCTGCTGCTGCTCACCACGGCTGCCAGCTTCACACCTGGCCCCAACACCACGCTGTCAACCGCACTGGCCGCCAACTATGGCTTGAAGCGGTCGCTGCGCTTTGTGTTTGCGGTGCCCGTAGGCTGGGGCGCGCTATTCAGCCTGTGCGCAGCGGGCGTGGGTTCGATGGTGGTTGCTATGCCTGCCTTGCGTTATGGCATTCAGGTGCTTGGCGTGGGGTATTTGCTTTGGCTGGCCTTTAAACTGGCCCAATCCCGCCAACTGGCGCAGGCGGACGCTTCGCGGATGGACGTCACTTTTTCGCAGGGCGTGATGATGCAGTTTCTCAACATCAAGGCCTGGATGCTGGCGCTCACCATCGTGGCCGGCTGGCTGGCTGGGCGGCCCGATGCGCTGGCGCGGTTTGCCATCACGCTGCCGCTGATGGTGGTTTTTGGACTGGCGAGCAACCTGGCCTACGCCTTGGTGGGGTCGCTCTTGCGCGAGTGGCTTGCACAGGGCAATCGCCTGACTTGGTTCAACCGTGGCATGGCCGCAATTCTGGTGGCAACGGCTGCATGGATGGCGACGCTATGACCACAGCAACAACCGTGAATCCCGCGCCCGCCGATTTCGAAGCCCGCGAAAAATTGCTGGCAAGCGCACACCGGCGCGGCCTGTGGCTGGGGCTGCTGGGCGTCGCGATCTTCGCATTGACTTTGCCGATGACGCGCCTGGCCGTCGGCACGCCAGACGCACCGCTGATGTCGGGGGTGTTCATTGCGCTGGGTCGCGCCGTCGTCGCGGGCGGGCTGTCTGCCGTGTTTCTGCTGGTAACGCGCGCACCCCTGCCGGGGCGCGATCACTGGAAACCGCTGGCGCTGGTGGCGTTGGGTGTGGTGTTTGGGTTTCCGCTGTGCACGTCGATTGCCATGCGCCACGTCGAAGCCGTGCACGCCAGCGTGATTGTGGGCGTGTTGCCACTGGCCACGGCGGCGGTCGGGGCCTGGCTGCATCGCCAGCGGCCCTCGCGGGGGTTCTGGCTGTGCGCCCTAACCGGCACCCTGCTGGTCGTTCTTTTCGCGGTACTGAAGTCAGGGCCGGAACAACTGACCATCAGCCCCGCCGATGCGCTGCTGCTGCTGGCGATGGCTTTTGCCGCGATGGGTTACGGCTACGGGGCACAACTGTCGCAAAAAATGCGCGCTGAATACGTGATTTGCTGGGCACTGGTCATTTCCCTGCCCCTGACTGTGCCGCTGGCAGCCTTGCAATGGCCACAGGGCGCCATCAAGGCGCAAGCCTGGTGGGCCTTTGGCTATGTCGCCGTGTTCTCCATGTGGCTGGGTTTCTTTGCCTGGTACCGGGGTCTGGCGCTGGGTGGTACGGTGCGGGTCAGCCAGGTGCAGTTGGTGCAGCCCTTCATGAGCATGCTGTTTGCCGTGCCGCTGCTGGGCGAGACGCTGGATGCCATCACAATCGGTTTTGGCCTGGCCGTGATTGCCGTGGTTTTCATCGGCAAGAAAATGCCGGTTGCCCTGCAGCGGCCATGACCCGAAGAGCATCTGGCCCGGCACAATTTGTACCGATTCAACTTGGCTGACTGAGAGGAGTTCGCGATGAAGCTCAATGACCTGAAAACGTCCCCCTGGACCTTGGCGCGCCGCGCCCTGAAGATGAACCCGTCGGTGATCCGCGAGATCCTGAAAGTCACCGAGAAACCCGGCATCATCAGTTTTGCAGGTGGCCTGCCGTCGCCCAAGACCTTCCCGATTTCCGAGTTTGCCGCCGCGTGCGAGGCGGTGCTCAAGGGCAAGGGCGAGTCTTATGGCCAGGCCGCGCTGCAGTACGCCGCCAGCGAAGGCTACGCGCCGCTTCGCGAAATGGTCGCCAAAGCTTTGCCTTGGAAGGTCGATGCATCGCAGGTATTGATCACCACCGGCTCACAGCAGGGACTGGACCTGATCGCC
>JANMCB010000113.1:0-21193 GCA_031360805.1 Rhodoferax sp. | reverse complement strand
GGCTCTGTCGTCGGCGCAACGCTGGGCACAGGTGTCGGCACAACAGCGGTTGGCGCTGCCGGGTCGGCGGTTCCGCCTCCCCCGCCGCAAGCCGCCAAAATGGCGACGGTGGCGATGGCGGACAACTTGAAGCTTGGTGTTTTCATGGCAATCTCTCCTGATGATGTGTGGATGGGACCTTGAGCTTTTTGATGCCGGAGTCCCAACGGAGGAACCCGGATTTCAAAGCACTCGAAAGTCATCGTAGACACACAAGCAGGCCCACGCATCCTCAAAACAGAGGACGGGATTGAAGCTGCTCACGGGCGAATGGTGGGTGCGGAAGAAGCATCCGCAAGGCGGGCGAGGCTCTAAAAATGAACCTGGAGGTTTATTTTCTGGCCTGGAGATCAGAAAATGGCAAAAATATCGACAAAATAGGCCGATAGCCCTCGTATAATTTAGATAGTTTGCTATGTATATTATAGTATTCTGAATTGCGACAGATCCACAGGCAGTTCCGCCATCAACTCGATGCGCTGCCCCGTCGCAGGGTGATTGAACTGCAACCGCCACGCGTGTAAAAACATCCGCTTCAAACCCTGCTTCTGGAACGCCTTGTTCAGCTCAAAGTCGCCGTATTTGTCGTCGCCGGCAATTGGAAACCCTTCGCTGGCGAGGTGGACCCGAATTTGGTGAGTGCGGCCGGTTTTGATGGTGACTTCCAGCAGCGTGAATTTCTCGCCCGGTTTGGCGATTTTCACCAAGGTGACTGACTTCATGCCGTCTTGGTCGTCCTTTGTGGTCACCTTGACGCGCCGCTCGCCGTCCTGGCCATCCTTGCCGGGGAGCAAAAACTTCACCAGCGGTTTGTCCAGCACCTTTTTATTGGCAGGCCATTGGCCGACCACCAGAGCAAGGTAGGTTTTGCCCGTTTCACGCTCGCGAAACTGGTCTTGCAGATGGGTTAGCGCCGTGCGTTTTTTGGCGACCAGCAAAATGCCACTGGTTTCACGGTCCAGCCGATGCACCAGTTCCAGAAATTTGGCCTGCGGCCGGGCGCGGCGCAGTTGCTCGATCACGCCAAAGCTCACACCGCTGCCACCATGCACCGCCACGCCAGCCGGTTTGTCCAGGGCAATGAGGCTGTCGTCCTCAAGCAGGATCGGGAATTCACGGGCCGGCGCCGGGTTATCCAGCTTTTCAGCCACTTTTTCGGAGATACGCACGGGTGGCAAGCGCACCAGGTCGCCCGTCTGCACGCGGGTATCGGCCTGCGCGCGGCCTTTGTTGATGCGCACTTCGCCGCTGCGGATGATGCGGTAAACATGCGTTTTGGGCACGCCTTTGAGCTGGCGCATCAGGAAGTTGTCGAGCCGCTGGCCGTCTGAATTTTCATCCACAGTCACCATGCTGGAAGCAGGCGGCGGATTGGCCTCTATAATGTGTTTCACTAGCGTTGTGCTGTAAGTGGTTGATTTAACTGTAAGTTAATTCGCTGCGAAGTTGAAGTTTAGTTCACCACTACCTTCAAACCCTATCAGAGCCGCGCTGGACAAGTCGATGTCGCCAGATGACGAGTTAGCAGACCACAGGCCAAATGCTTGAGGTGGCCAGCAAAACTATTGGTTTAAGTTGACGCCTTGAATAATTGATACGGAATACAGAGTTTGCAGACTAAGCGCTGCAAACGGAATGAAGCGAGATGTTTGTGCTGTTGAGTCTTCTGCAATCATGTGGGTCAGGCCTTGGCGCCTGGTTTGCACGGATTGTTGCGCCTCTGGCCCATATCGAACGGACACGACCAGCTATCTACCTGATAGCGCATTCACACAACCGCTCCCTCGCTCCCCTCCCCGCGCCTATGCTGCAACTCACCCTTTGAGTCGCAGTTCTCCGGCAATTCCTCCTCACTTCAACGCGTCAGTTCCGACATCTTTTGCTCGCAATGAGCAGGTCGCACAGAGTGAATACTTCGTGCATTGAAGAACTGAAAGAGGAGACGCAACCATGAAACGGATGCTGATTAACGCCACACAGGCAGAAGAACGCCGCCTGGCGATTGTTGACGGGCAAAAACTGCTCGACTACGAGATTGAAATTGAAGGGCGCGAGCAGCGCAAGGGCAATATTTACAAGGCCGTGGTGACGCGGGTTGAGCCCTCACTCGAAGCCTGTTTTGTGGACTACGGCGAAGACCGCCACGGCTTTTTGCCGTTCAAGGAAATTTCCAGGCAGTATTTCCAGCAAGGTGTTTCCGTCGGCCAGGCGCGCATTCAGGATGCGATCCGCGAAGGCCAGGAATTGCTGGTGCAGGTCGAAAAAGAAGAACGCGGCAACAAAGGCGCGGCACTGACCACTTTTGTGTCGCTGGCTGGCCGCTACGTGGTGCTGATGCCCAACAACCCGCGTGGCGGTGGCGTGAGTCGCCGCATTGAAGGTGAAGACCGCGCTGACTTGAAGGAAGCGCTGGACCAGCTCGAATATCCGAACGGCATGAGCATCATTGCCCGCACCGCAGGCATTGGCCGCGCTGCGCCCGAGCTGCAGTGGGATTTGAACTACTTGCTCAAATTGTGGAGCGCGATTGACGGCGCAGCCAAAGGCGGCAAAGGCGCCTACCTGATTTACCAGGAGTCTTCCTTGGTGATTCGCGCCATCCGCGATTACTTCAACCACGACATTGGCGACATCCTGATCGACACCGACGACGTGTACGACCAGGCGCAGCAGTTCATGGCGCACGTGATGCCCGAACACGCCGCCCGCGTCAAGCGTTACCGCGATGACGCGCCGCTGTTCAGCCGCTTCCAGATTGAACACCAGATCGAATCGGCCTACGCCCGCACCGTGACCCTGCCCAGCGGCGGCGCCATCGTGATTGACCACACCGAAGCGCTGGTCAGCGTGGACGTGAACTCGGCGCGCTCCATCCGTGGCGGCGACATCGAAGAAACCGCCACGCGCACCAACCTGGAAGCCGCTGAAGAAGTCGCACGCCAGATGCGCCTGCGCGACTTGGGCGGCCTGATCGTGATCGACTTCATCGACATGGAAGAAAGCCGCAACCGCCGCGACGTTGAAAACCGCCTGCGTGATGCGCTGCGCCAGGACCGTGCCCGCGTGCAGTTCGGCACCATCAGCAAATTTGGCTTGATGGAAATGAGCCGTCAGCGTCTGCGCCCCGCCTTGTCGGAAGGTGCCTCCATCCCCTGCCCGCGTTGCGGTGGCTCTGGCCACATCCGCGACACCGAATCCAGCGCACTGCAGATTCTTCGCATCATCCAGGAAGAGTCCTTGAAAGACAGCACGGCCTCGGTGCTGTGTCAGGTTCCGGTGGATGTGGCGTCATTCTTGTTGAATGAAAAGCGCTCCGAGATCGCAAAGATTGAGCTCAAGCAGCGCATCAACGTGCTGTTGGTGCCCAACAAGACGCTTGAGACGCCCAACTACAAGCTCGAACGCCTGAAACACGACGACCCGCGTCTGGACAACATCGAAGCCAGCTACAAATTGGCCGACGAGATGGAAGACCCAACCGGTGTCACGCGCCGCTCACAAGAGCCCACGAACAAGCAGACGCCCATCATCAAGGGTGTGCTGCCGGATGCGCCAGCCCCCATCTCGGTGCCAAAACCTGAGGTGGTCAAACCCCAGGCGGCAGCTCCCCGCCCGGCACCGGCGCCCGTGGTCGTGGCAGCCGCACCAGCCGAAAACGGCTTCTTTGGATGGATCAAGGGCCTGTTTGGTGCTGCACCAGTGATTGCACCTGCAACGCCCGCTGCATCGAGTCCGACCAAGGCCCGGCAGGATGATCAAAAACCACGCGACGCTGCGAGCCGGGAAGCTGGCCGCGACCGTCCGCGTGATGGCGCTCGCGAGGGCCGGCCAGAGGGTCGTGGGGATGGACGTGAAGGCGGCCGAGGCGAAGGCAGAGGCAACCGGGGTGGTCGAGGCGGTCGCTCTGATCGTGGTGAACGCGCAGGCAGAGCCGAACGCCCACCGTTGAACCAGCAACGTGATCGCCTTGATGCCGACGGCAAGTCTTTGCCGAACGATGGCAATGCACCACCGAGCCTGCCTTCGAACGGTCCCGTGGCTGACCGTGACGCTTCTGCTGGCGCACAAGGTGCGCCGCGCGAACCCCGTCAGGACCGCGGCCCACGCAACAGTGAGCGTACAGAACGCACTGAGCGCGGGGAGCGAGGTGGCCGAGGCCGCAACACCGCAGACCGCGGCGCCGAGCGCAACGAACAACGTCCCGAGAATCGTGCGGACGCCGGAACTGACGGATCGGCCAACCCATCGCACCAAGAGCGCGAGACCCGGTTTGATGAGCGTCCGGACAACCGGGGTGAACGCCGCCCTGACAGAAACAACCGCCAAGCTGAAAATCTGGAGGGCACTGCCGCCGCATTTGGAACCGCAGACGAAGCGCAGGGCGGCAACCAACCCAGTACGGGTCGCAACACCGGCCCGAACGACGTCAATTCAGACACCGGCCAGACCCGTGAAAAGCGGTCACGCGACCGCCACGGCCGCGAACGTACCCCTCGTGGGGACCGGGGTGACAGGCAAGACCAACCCGCGCGCGACCCACAGCAGGCGCTGGATGGTTTTGGCGAACAACCGGGACGCCCTGCCGCGACCGAGCCGACCAGCTCACCCAGCAACTTAGCGCGTGAGACCAGTGCGCACGGCACAAACTCCTATTTCACGGTGAAGGCAGATCCCGTCAATGTGGCCAAGGTCGAACCAGCGATTGCACCCGCAATTACAACCTCAATTGCACCCGCAATAGTGGTTCCGGCAGTTTCGAGTGCTTTTGAAAAGCCAGCCACGGTGATTGCTGCCCCACAAGCGGCGCCTGCAGCAGCACCTGTGACAGGGCTGCCTAAAGTGCAGAACTTCCTGTTGCCGGTGGAAACACTGAATCAGGTTGCGACAAGTTCGGGCCTGTCCTGGGTCAATTCTGATTCCGTGAAAGTTGCATCGGTACAAGCGGCAATTGCGGCAGAAGTCAAGCCCATTCGCGTGCCCCGTGAGCGTCCGGCGCCCGCTCAGATTGATGCAGAACCTCTGGTACTGGTGGAGACAAAGCGGGACCTTCGGTCTTTGCAATTGCCGTTTGAGGAAACCTTGCCGCAGTAAGCCCCCAAGGGCTGTGCGCTAGGGCCGTGCAATGCTGATCAGCGCCTTTTTATAGGCCTGATTGGCAGCGTCGGCATCGCCACGTTGTTCTGCGAGAGCGGCCAATTCCAGCCACGCGGTCGGTTCAAGCGAGCTGCCACGCAACTGGGAAACAGACTGGGCAAGCAATTGCTGTGCTTTGCCCCAAAGTTTCAGGCTCATACACGTGATACCCGCGAGATATTGCAATTTTGGGTCGCCGGGGTTGCGCATTTGCGCGGCCTCAATGCGGGTCAACCACTCGGCATCGGGTGCACCATCTGCCAACGCATAGCCCTGCTGGAGCGCTTCGATCAGTTTGACCCGCTGTGACTCCGAGAGGCCCGTCGGCGATTGCAGCATTTGATCCCAAACCGGGACCAGCCAGCTTCGTGACAGGTTCACGTCGCCACCCAAAGCAAGCAGCCTCTTGACGGCGGCCAGGGCAATGTCCGGATGGTTTCGGTCTGAAGGCTCCAGGCCTTCCCAAAACTTTTTCAATTGCGCAGCATCGTGGGCGCCGTTGAGCAATTCCAGGACCAACCCGCGCACAATGCTTTCTCCTGCGGACACCGAAAACGCACGGTGCTTGGCCAGCAAGCGGGCCGTTTCCAGCGCTGCACCCGTCTGACCGTCCAGCCGCGCGGCTTTGAGGCGCAACCGCAGTGCAGCGGTGCGGCGCGAGGCACCCTGCGGCAATTCGTTCAGCCAGCGAAGACTGGCCACGGGGTCACGCTCTTCCATCGCCCAACGTGCTGCGCGCAGCTTGACACCTTCCATCGCCTCCTGAGCCGCTGCCTTTCCGGACTGGCCCAAGGCAAGCTGGAAATGGGCCTCCCGATCCTGGCGGTTTTGCAAGGAATGCGCGCTTTCGGCCACCAGGAGATGCGATACGGCCCGTAATTGATCGCCATAAGCCGGTTTCTCACCCCCTCGGTGAAGGGCGCCTTCCTGGAACAGCACCAGTTCGGCTGACTTGCGTGCCCGGATGAAGCGCCCGGCGACCAAATGGGACAGGGAATCCAGGAACGCCACAAACATGGCCCGCTCGCGGTGCTGAATTCGCCAGCGGCGCGCCTCACCCGGCATGCCAAACAGCAAACTCAAAGCGCGCAAAGCCAGGTGCAGTGTGACAAACACAGCGGCCAACACCGCGAGAACCAGATTCAAAGACAGATCGATCCGGTAGGGCGGCCAAAACAGGGTAACCGTCCCCTGGTTATTTCCGGCGAGCAGTGCCACAGCCACCGCAGTGGCAAAAAGTGCAAGCAAGGTCAGCGCAAAACGCATAAGGTAGTCCGCCAGGCGCTATCGACCGGCTGCAGCCGTGGCCAAAGCCGCCAGAGTGTCGTCAAGATTCGGCACTTCCAGTGATCGCATTTCAGCCTGCACCTGCTTGAGCAACGCGGCGGCACTTTGGGTTTTGCGCGAACCCGGATCAAAATACTTGTTGAGCGATGCAGTAGCCGCCCTCAAGTCGGTACGGGCCGACTCCAGCTGCCTGGCCAGCAGCCCCAGCCTTGCATTGAGCACTTTTAGCTTGAAATTTTCACGCACAAAAAAAGACTGCTCTGGAGACAGCAGGGCACTTTCCGGTTGCTCAATGCGACTCACCCGCAACAGCCCTCGACCTTCCTGAACCAGGGTTTGCAAAGCACGCTTCCACCAGGCAGACGCACCATCTGCTGCCGCATTGGCCACCAGGTCAACACCAGGGGTGCCGTCCACCGGCTTGCCTACTGAATTGACCAGAGGAATATCGTCGGCCATGCGAACCAGGTCATCCAGTTTCACAAGAATTGCAGGCGTGTCGCTCAATGCCGTCGCCTTGACACGCTCCATATCTCGCGCAACGGCTCGCTGCAAAGCATTGAGTCGGGGCTGAGCGGCCCGCGTCAAGCGCTGGTCGGCAGATTTGAGCGCCGCAAGCAGGGGCTCAACACTTCCGGTCAGTTGCGCCTGTTGCTGGGCCAGTCTCACTGCTGATTCAATATCCACCACCAAATTCTCATCACGCGAGCGCGAGAGACTCTGCATCAGGCTTTCCAACTGGCTGCGCTGCAACGAGACCTCGTTCAGCCTGGATTCCGACACCGCAAGTTTGGCCGCCGCCTCCTGCGCCACTTCAATGGCTTGACGCGCCATGGTGCGAGCTTCAATGGTCTGCACGGCGGTATCAGCGATTTGCCGCGCCAGTTGCTCCTGGACTGCCGACAGCCGCTGCCAAAGGAGCAAAACTGCAACCATGGCCGCCAGCGCCACCAGTGTTATGGCAACCAGCCACCAGGTGCGCGCCGACATAGGTTGTGTCACGCCGACCTGGATTCCTGGGCCAGTGCCCGGCACAGGCCGCACAAGCACTTCTGACTGAGTAGCCACTACCCCTGAATCAGAATTTTCTGCCGGGTTTGCTGGGGTGCTCATTCCATGGATTCTATCGACGCCACGACAGAGTCGAATGAGGGACGTGACTCACAAACAACACCAAATCCGACCCGTCGCGCGCATTGTGCAATGCGAGGGTGGGTGGCAACCGCGCGCGCCTTTTCCCACGGCTGACGAGGAAACGCGGCAGCCAGATTGTTGACCGCCTCACTGCTGCTAAGCACCCACACCGTGCCGTCCGAGGCTGCCTGGTGCACCACGCTTTCCTGTGCAGAAGTAAATGCCGGAGAAATTCTTTGGTAGGCAAAAACGATCTCTACGGCACAGCCGCAATCCAAAAGACGCTGCGCAAGCCAGTCGCGACCCTCTGCTGCCACTGCGCAACCGGCCGCAGCAGAACCCAAGACAGGCTGCCCAGCCGTCTGTACGGTTGTCCCGCGAACAATCAAGGCCTTGCTTTGGGCGGTTACCTGGTGCCTCACGAGGTCCCAGAGCGCTTGCGAGTCAAACTGCTGAGCGCTCAAACCGGGCGCGTCTATGCGGCTTGGGATTACGCCAGCAGCGAGCAAAGCCCGCTGGGTTCCAGGACCCGTTCCCCAAGCTCTCATGCCACCAGCCAACTGGTCAAATTGAAGCGGCACTTGTGGCGGTCTGGCGGCAAAAAAATGTGACACCGCGTTGCCACTGACAAACATCACTGCATCAAAACTGGAAATTCGACGCCATGCGCTTTCCAATTCACCTTGGTCGGTGACTGGCGCAATCTCAATCAAGGGAAGGTTCAAAACATCGAACCCGGCACCCTGAAACTGATCAACCCAACCTTGAGCGTCACCAATGGGGCGGGTAACCAGCACGCGCACTCAGGACGCCCCGCGCAGGCTCTTCGCGCCGGCGCCGATGAGCAGCCGTGCGACCGTTTCACCAAGCTCGTCGGCTGCGTCAAAACCGGACACTGGCCGCGCCAATTTTGCGCGGATCAGCTCGCGCGGCTGGCCCAATCCATCAGGCGTTTCAAGCTCGCCCCAAATTGCCGAGATCTCCAGAATTCCGCCAGTTTGTCCAGGTTCCTCCTGAGACCAGGTCGCGTGCGCCGCAAGCGGCATCGAACAACTGCCGCCCATGGTCCGGCTTACGGCGCGTTCTGCGGTAACGGCCAGCCAGGACGGCAGGTGAACCAGAGCGCCCAGCGCAGACATCACACCAGGGTGTCCGGTGCGAATCTCTATCGCCAACGCCCCCTGCCCTGCAGCGGGGAGCATTTCGCCAGGCTCAAAAACAGCGGCAATGCGATTCGACAGCCCGAGGCGTTTAAGACCCGCAGCCGCAAGTACGATGGCATCAAATTGCCCTTCATCCAGCTTGCGAAGTCGCGTGTCCAGGTTGCCTCGAAGGGATTCAATCTTCAGGTCGGGCCGCAATGCGCGCAACAGCACCAGACGTCGCAGGCTTGAAGTACCGACGACGGCGCCTTTCGGAAGGTCGGCCAACGTGCGGTAACGGCTTGAAACAAACGCGTCACGTGGGTCCTCACGCACCATCACGCAAGCCAGCGTGAAGCCTTCGGGCAAATCCATCGGAACGTCCTTGAGCGAATGCACAGCAAGGTCCGCATTGCCTGCCTCCAATGCGGTCTCCAGTTCCTTCACAAACAGGCCCTTGCCACCGACTTTGCTAAGCGACCGGTCCAGAATTTGATCCCCACGGGTTGTCATGCCCAACAGCTTCACAGTGTGCCCCTGCTGGGCCAACAAGGATTTCACATGCTCGGCTTGCCAAAGCGCCAGCCGACTCTCACGGGTGGCAATCGTCAGATTTATGGCCTGATGGTCTGGAAGGTTGCCGATGGTGGAGGCAGGCCTGCCTGACGGAGAATGCGGGGCGTTGCTCAATGTCGTAACCTGTCTGTAATCGTCAAAGACTGCGTTGTGCAGTGGATGCTAGCATTGTGAACCATGACCATCACCTCAGAGCAAGGGCATCGCCCACTGTCCAGAATGAAGGCCAATGAGCGCCCGCTGGTTGACGACATTCGCCTCCTGGGACGGCTGTTGGGCGACGTCATCCGGGAACAGGAGGGGCAGGCAGCTTTCGATCAAATTGAGCAAATTCGCAAACTGTCGGTTGCCTTCCGGCGCGACGCCGATACAGAGGCGGACAAGGCGCTGAAGAAACTGCTCAAGGCACTCAGTGGCGACAGGTCGGTCAGCGTGATCCGGGCGTTCACGTACTTCAGCCATTTGGCGAACCTGGCCGAAGACCGTCATCACATCCGTCGACGCGAAATCCACGAACGCGCGGGTGAGTCGCAGGAAGGGAGCATTGAAGTTGCCGTGGCCCGTTGTCGCTGGGCGGGCATTTCACCCAAAGCGATTGCCGCCATGCTGGCCGACAGTTTTGTATCGCCTGTGCTGACTGCGCACCCCACCGAGGTCCAGCGCAAGAGCATTCTGGATGCCGAGCGGGACATTGCCATGCTGTTGACCGCTCGGGACACCATTCGCGAGCGAACGCTGGCCAATGGCTCCGTCAAGGACGCATTGAGCCCGAAGGCGATGGCCTTGAACGAAGCTCAAATCCGGGCTCGCGTGATGCAGCTGTGGCAGACGCGCCTGTTGCGGTTCACCAAACTCACGGTGATCGACGAGATTGAAAACGCACTGAGCTATTACGAGTCAACCTTCCTGCGCGAAATACCCAAGCTGTACGCTGAACTGGAAGGACATTTGGGCCAGCATGCCGTCCATACCTTTTTACGAATGGGCCAGTGGATTGGGGGTGACCGCGACGGCAATCCCAACGTCTCAGCAAAGACACTTGAGTACGCGCTCAGGCGCCAGTCCGAGGTGGCATTGCGCCATTACCTGACCGAGGTGCACTTTCTCGGTGCCGAGCTGTCGATTTCCGCCATGCTGGTCGATTGCTCCGCAGAGATGCAAGCCTTGGCCAACCGTTCTCCCGACACCAATGCGCACCGGCAAGATGAGCCCTACCGCCGGGCGCTCACTGGTGTGTATGCACGTCTCGCTGCCACACTAAAAGACCTGACAGGTGGCGATGCCGCACGCCACGCTGTTGCACCCCAAAACGCCTACGCCAAAGCCGAAGAGTTCTGCGCAGATTTGCGCACGCTTGAGCACTCGCTGACGGCGCACCACGGCGCGGCACTCGCTGCATTCCGTCTTCATCCCCTGATCAGGGCGGTTGAGGTTTTCGGCTTTCACCTGGCTACCGTTGATCTGCGCCAGAGTTCTGACAAACACGAAGAAGTCATCGCAGAGTTCTTGCGTGTTGCGCGCATGGAGCCGGCCTACGCCAGTCTGGGCGAAGCCGCCAAGCGGACCTTGCTGATGAAGCTGCTCAATGACGCCCGGTCAATCCGCGTCATGGGCGCCGACTACTCCCCGCTGGCCCAAAGCGAAATTGAAATTTTCGAAACTGCCAGGCGCATGCTGCAGCAATATGGCGCCCAGAGCATCCGCCACTACATCATCAGCCACACGGAAACGGTTAGTGACTTGCTCGAAGCGCTGCTGTTGCAGAAAGAGGCAGGCCTGATGCGTGGCACGCTGGACACCGACGCCGTCAATGATCTCATCGTGGTTCCGCTCTTTGAAACAATTGAAGACCTGCGCAATGCGGCGCCCATCATGCGCGAGTTCTATGCGCTGCCGGGCGTGGCACAAATGGTGAGGCGAAGCGGCAAGGAGCAGGACATCATGCTGGGCTATTCAGACAGCAACAAGGATGGCGGCATTTTTACCAGCAACTGGGAGCTTTACCGCGCCGAAATTGCCCTGGTTGCACTGTTCGATGAGGTGGCGCCCGGCATCAAGCTCAGAATGTTCCATGGCCGGGGTGGCACGGTTGGGCGTGGGGGCGGTCCGAGCTACCAGGCCATTCTGGCGCAACCGCCCGGTACAGTGCGGGGACAGATTCGCCTGACGGAACAGGGAGAAGTGATCGGATCGAAATACGCCAATCCCGAGATTGGGCGGCGAAATCTGGAAACGCTGGTGGCAGCTACCGTCGAAGCCACCCTGCTGGCGCCGACCAAGCCAGCCACTGAGGACTTTCTGGCTGCTGCTGCCAAACTTTCTGAACTGAGCATGGCGGCCTACCGTTCGCTCGTTTATGGCACAGCCGGGTTCACGGAGTACTTTTTTGACTCAACGCCGATCCGAGAAATTGCCGAGCTCAACATCGGCTCGCGGCCTGCCTCAAGGTATGTCGCCCCCACGCTTGTCGCTTCGCGTACTGCGCTGCCCCCCGAGGGGGCTGTTTCACCCAGGGGCGGCCCGTCGGTGAAACTCGCATCACAAAGAATCGAGGACCTGCGCGCCATCCCCTGGGGGTTCAGCTGGGGCCAGTGCAGGTTGACGCTGCCCGGCTGGTATGGTTTTGGTTCGGCGGTTGACGCTTTGATTCAGGAAGCGCACGGGCAACCGACCTTGTTGCAGAAGATGTACCGCAACTGGCCCTTCTTCCGCACGCTACTCTCAAACATGGACATGGTGATGGCCAAGAGCGATCTGGCTCTGGCTTCCCGGTATTCCGAACTGGTCACTGACATGCGGTTGCGGAAAAAAATCTTCACGGCCATCGAGGCAGAATGGCACCGCACCGCCAATGCGTTGACACTCATTACAGGGGACAAGCAGCGCCTGACCCACAATGCCGCGCTGCAGCGTTCAATCCGCCACCGCTTTCCCTACATTGACCCGCTGCATCACCTGCAAGTGGAATTGGTGCGGCGTTACCGGGCCGGCCAAGCTGACGAGCGGGTGCAGCGCGGGATTCACATTTCAATCAATGGCATTGCAGCGGGCTTGAGGAATACCGGCTAAAACCAGCTAAAACCGGCTAAAGGGTGTACACCCCACCCTTTTCGAGCGCCCGCTGGTAGGCGGGCCGTGCATGAATTCGCGCCAGAAAATCCATCAATTTCGGGCGCTTGCTGTTCAGGCCGGCACGGGCAGCAGCGGCTTCGATCGGGAAGCTCATCTGAATGTCGGCGCCAGAAAAAGATGCGCCCGCAAACCAGGATCTCTTGCCCAGTTCCGACTCCAGGTAGTCCAGATGCTGCTTCAGTTGCGGTTTGATGAATGCCGACTTGACCTTGCCTGAAATTGCTTTGGCAATGGGCTTGATGAAAAAGGGCATGGGCGCCTTTTCAACCTCGTCAAACACCAGCGTCATCAACAGCGGCGGCATGAGGGATCCTTCCGCGTAGTGCAGCCAGTACGTGTAGCGAAGGCGGTCCGGGCTACCGGCTTCCGGCTTGAAGCGTCCAGCACCGTACTCGTCGATCAGGTACTCAACAATGGCACCTGATTCGGCAACCGTGGTGCGCCCGTCGGTGATGACGGGCGATTTTCCCAATGGGTGCACCGCGCGAAGCTCAGGTGGCGCGAGCATCGTTTTGGCGTCGCGCTGGTAGTGCTTGATGTCGTAGGCAAGGCCCAGCTCCTCCAGCAGCCACAACACCCGTTGCGAGCGCGAATTGTTCAAATGGTGGACAGTGATCATTGAAGGATTCCAGTTTCAGGGGGTTGCGTTTTACGAGCCCAAAAACTCGCCAATGGGTTTGAGGTCATCAACCCGGTCGCAAACGGCTTTGAAAATCATCAAAATGGGAACGCCAAGCAACAAACCCCACACACCCCACAGCCAACCCCAGGCCAGTAGCCCGACAAACACGGCAACCGGACTCAATTGGCTGGTTCGGCTTGTCAGCCAGGGCGTCAGCAAGTTGCCTATGACCGCATGGATGAGCAGCGACGCGCCACCGACCAGCAATGCCATGTCCAGGGATCCAAACTGCAAGAACCCGACCAGTGCCGAAGCGCCCGTCATGACCAGGGAGCCCAGATAGGGCACCAGGTTCAGTACGGCTGCCGCTACGCCCCAGACGGCCGCGTTCTCAAGACCAATTGCGTACAGGACCAGCCAGCTCAAAAGGCCCACCAGCACGCTTGTAAACACTTGAAGTTGCAGGTACAGCCGGATCTGGTCGGTGATTTCATGCAGGGCGTGCAGGGTCACTTTCTTGCTGCTCAGGCGCGGCCCGGCGAGCTTGACCAGCTTGCGCCTGAAAGTATCGCCAGACAGCATGAGGAAGTAGGTCAGAAAGATCACCGCCGTGGCCTGCCCTAACAGCGCCATCAGACCGAGGGTCCCGGTCCATAAATAGTCCCTCACGTTGAAGCGCGGCGTATCGACCACAACGCGCAAGGCACCCTGAACCGTCGCGGGTTTCACATTGGTGTCCTGCGCTGCCTGTTCAATCTGGCTTGCCGCCTTCTGAACGGTTTCCAGCGGGCTGGCTGACTTACCACTTTGAGATTTGACGGTTTCCCTGAACTTCTGGGCCGCAGCCGGCAGTGCTTCGAGCAGCTTGGCGGCTTCGTCGCTCAAACGGTAGGCGCCCGATCCAATGGCACCCAAAATGACCAGCAACAGAACTGCAGCACCCAGCCAGCGAGGCACTCTCTTGACCTCCATCCAGTTGACGACCGGGGACAGCGCGTAGCTGAACATGACACTGAGCATGACGGGAATAAAAATGGCTTTGGCCCAATGCAGGACAAACAGGCACGCCAAGCCGGCCAGCACCACCAGCGACAAACTGCGTATGTCGACGGGCATGTGCAGCAAAACCCGGGCGGGCTCTTCGACGTGCGCTGCAACGGCGTCTGTTGCAGCAACTCCCGCATCAATTGACTCAGTCATGTTTTGGCCATCCAGGGTGTGCTTCATTGAACCAAAAATCCGGGGTCATCCGCCAATTGCCTCGCGCACAGCCCCCACCTGGCGTCGCGACACAAACAACAGCTCCTGAACATCCGCGAGCCGTACTGCCCAGCCCTCACCTTCGTCAGGGTCGTAGTGCTTGACCAGTGCCCGCACGGCGCGCCGCGCGATGATCGCGTTGCGGTGAATGCGCATGAAATGCACCTTGTACTTTTCCTCCAGCTCATTCACCGAGCCGTCCAGAATGTAACTTCGCGCCGCAGTGCGTACCGTGATGTATTTGAGCTCGGCCTTGAAATAAAGCACGTCCTTCAGCAACACCCGCTCGGTGCGTCCGCGATCCTGGATGATGACCACTTCTTCAACCAGCCCTGAGGTCCTGCCTGCCCTGCTGCGCTCCACCTTTTGAAGTGCCGCGACCAGTCGCTCAAGGCGAACTGGCTTGGTGAGGTAATCGACGGCTTCGAGTTCAAAGGCCTGGACGGCGTGTTGGGCGTGCGCAGTGATAAAAACGACCGCCGGCGGATCCGGAAATTCACGCAGCATGCGCGCCAGCGTCATGCCGTCAGCGCCCGGCAGGTTGATGTCCAGCAACGCCACATCGAATTCGAGGCGTTTGAGAAGTTCAATCGCCTGTGTTGCGTTGGCGGCTTCTCCGTCCAGACTCACGGCCGGTGAAATGCAATCGCCCAAGAGCGTGCGCAGGCGTGATCGCGCCAGGGTTTCGTCGTCCACCACAAGTACTTTGAGCATCATCAAATGGGCACTTCAATGCGGACCTGAAACACGCCGTCTTTCAAGGCACTCTGAAACTGCCCTTGCACGTCATGCAGCAGGTTCAGGCGGTCCCGGACATTCGCGAGCGCCACGCCATGCCCTTCTTCACCTGGACCGCCGGGCATGGTATTGGTCACCTTGATAACGGCCACCGAGCCGCGCCGCTGCGTGGAAATCTTCACGGTGGCACCGTGGGCGCTGGGCTCCACGCCATGGCGCACGGCGTTTTCAACCAGCGGCTGCAGCAGCAGCGGGGGCAACTTGGCAACGTCAGCGGCGGGGTCAAGGCTCCAATGCAGATCAAGCCGCTCGCCAAACCGCACCTGCTCGATGGCCAGGTACCGCCGGGCCAGGGCAATTTCGTCAGCCAGCGTGACAGACTCCCCCTGATCCACCAGCGCGTGGCGAAACAGGTCGCTCAAGTCTTCCAGCAGCGTTTCGGCTTTTGCAGGCTCGGCCCTCACCAGCGCAATCGCACTGTTGAGTGAGTTGAACAGGAAGTGGGGCCGAATTCGCGATTGCAACTCTGCCAGGCGCGCCGAAATGGCGGCGGGTGTTCTGCCTTTGGCCCGCAACACCAAGGCGGCGACCATCAGGATGGCAAGCCCCGCGCCTGAAAAAGCACTGGCCAGCCAGGGCGTGGGGCCGATCAGGCCGACCATTGTCAACACCGCACAGCCATACAGGCCGGCCAAAGCGCCCAGAACGGCACCCACCGAGTACTGAACATTCTGGCTCTGGCGGGCCAGCAGCTTCTTGAGACTGCAGATGGCAATCAGCCAGACCAGGGTTGCAGGCAGGGTGGCGCCCGTCAGCAGGGACAATCGGGTCAACCAATCCAGAAAACTGATTGCTCCAAACATGGTCACCACCGCAACCACGGCTTGCACAAACAGCACCGCCCGCAGCACGACACCCACGTGGCAGGCGTCAAAAACCATCGCGCGCGATGGATCTGGCGCTGCGGGTGCCAGTTCCAGTTCCTGGAACGCCGATAAAATTTGGGTGTCTCTCATTTCAATGGGGCTTGACCGTCTGATTATTGATGATCTTGCCGCCCTCCGCCATTCCCCAGCCTGAACCCGAGCTACCCATGTCCAAAAATCAATTCGATAAAAAATCCGAAGCCTGGTCGGCCCTGTTTTCAGAGCCCATGAGCGACCTGGTCAAGCGATACACCTCCAGCGTTTTCTTTGACAAGCGGATGTGGAAGGCCGATATCGACGGCTCCGTTGCCCATGCCACCATGCTGGCAGCCCAGAACATCATCAGCAACGATGACCTGGCATCCATCAAAAAGGGGCTGGCGCAGGTTGCTGCCGAAATCGAGTCGGGGCAGTTCGAATGGAAGCTCGAGCTTGAAGACGTTCACCTCAACATTGAAGCGCGCCTGACCGAACTAGTGGGCATTGCCGGCAAACGCCTGCACACCGGCCGCTCCAGAAACGACCAGGTGGCCACTGACGTACGCCTGTGGCTGCGCGGCGAGATCGACCTGATCGCCGCCCTGCTGCTTGACCTGCAACGCTCGCTGGTTGATGTTGCCGCGAAAAACGTTGACGTGGTGATGCCCGGCTTTACGCACCTTCAAGTGGCACAACCGGTAAGTTTTGGCCATCATTTGCTGGCGTATGTGGAGATGTTCCTGCGCGATGCACAGCGCCTGCAGGACGTGCGCCGGCGCGTCAACTTCCTGCCGCTGGGTGCCGCCGCGCTTGCGGGCACCAGCTACCCCCTGGACCGCGCACAGGTCGCCCGCTTGCTGGGCATGGTGGACGAGGCCGGCACGCCCTGCATTTGCCAGAATTCGCTGGATGCCGTGAGCGACCGCGACTTCGCCATCGAATTCACGGCCGCCGCTGCGCTCGTGATGGTGCACATCAGCCGCCTGAGTGAAGAACTGATTTTGTGGATGAGCCAGAGCTTCGGCTTTATCCGGATTGCGGACCGCTTCACCACCGGCAGTTCGATCATGCCGCAGAAAAAGAACCCCGACGTGCCCGAGCTGGCGCGCGGCAAGACCGGTCGGGTGGTCGGTCACCTGATGGGCCTGATCACCTTGATGAAGGGCCAGCCGCTGGCCTACAACAAGGACAACCAGGAGGACAAGGAGCCCCTGTTTGACACCGTCGATACCCTCAAGGACACGCTGCGCATCTTCAGCGAAATGATCGGTGGCCAGCTTGACGCCGCCACTGGCCAAAAGAGCGGCGGCATCACGGTGAATGCGCAGGCCATGGAGAACGCCGCACTGAAGGGCTACGCCACGGCGACCGATCTGGCCGACTACCTGGTCAAGAAGGGGCTGGCGTTTCGCGATGCCCATGAAACGGTCGCACATGCGGTGAAAGCCGCGATCTCGCACCAGGTGGACTTGTCGGAACTGCCGCTTGCGGTGCTGGCCGAGTTTCACCCGGCGATTGAAAAAGATGTTTACGATGCCTTAAGCCTGCGCGGCTCCCTCAACGCCCGGCGGACACTGGGCGGTACCGCGCCGGAGCAGGTCCGTGCACAAATCGCGCTGCATCGGGCTCGGTTGGTTTGATCTTTGAAATTCCTGGTTGCTATATAACAAATAGCAAACTATCTATATAATTCGAGAGCTAGAGGCATATTTTGTCGATTTTTTGGCAAAAATGGATGTTTTTTCGATCAAAAATTAACCTGCAGGTTAATTTTTTTGCCATTTTGGCACTGTTTTACGCTGCTTTACGGCCGCGCATGGTTACATTTGATTGCCGTTACTTTCGCACTGCCAGCGGGAATTGCGCAACTGGCAGATATCCTTTGCGCTTCAAATGAAAAGGTGCTTGCAAATGACCGTTGACACGATGCCGCAATCTGCGGCCATTGGCCCGCCACCACCTTCCGATCTCCCACCCGACGACGAAACACCCACATCACAGGCGCTCTCGCCCGCCATGCTGTCGGTTTTGGGGTCGGCCCTGTTGGTGGCGTGCGGTGGTGGTGGCTCTCCATCGGTTGTGACGGCCCCTGCCACTGGCGGCTCCGCGACACCTGCGACACCCGCTTCACCCACAACACCCACGTCACCCACGGCACCCGCTCCAACGCCGGCGGCGCCTGGTTTCAACAATATCCCAAATGCGGCAACCGACGCAGAGGCGGCGCGTTTTCTGCTGCAAAGCCAGCTTGAAGCAAGCAATGGCGAAATCACCACTCTGCGGGCCACCAATTACGCCGCTTACCTGCAACAACAGTTTGCCAAGCCAATCGGCCAAACCGGCTATGCCTGGCTGGAATCCCGCGGTTACGGGCAGTCGGATGTGCACCGGTATTTTTTCAGCGCCTACCCGGCAGACTTCATGATCTGGAAGGACCTCTTCACCGCCGGCGACAGCATGCGTCGGCGCATTGCGCTGGCACTTTCGGAATTTTTTGTGGTGTCGCTGCAATCGGCCGAGTTCACCTGGCGCAGCCATGCGTTTGCGCAGTTTTGGGACATGCTGGCCAGCAACGCGTTTGGCAATTACCGCACGCTTCTGGAGGAGGTGACGCTCAACCCGGCCATGGGCTATTACCTCAACACCAAGGGCAACCAGAAAGAAAATACCAACACCGGGCGCGTGCCGGATGAAAACTACGCGCGCGAAGTGATGCAGCTTTTCACCATCGGCGTGAACCGCCTCAACCTGGATGGCACCGAACAGACCAGCGGCGGCAAAAAGCTTGAAAGCTATACCCAGGACGATGTCAGCAACCTGGCCCGCGTCTTCACGGGGTACGACTTTGACACCTCGGATGGCCAGCGCCTGCCGGTACTTAAGGACGATGGCACGCCAGAGACCTACACCATTGAAAGCCGCCTTTTCACCCAGAAGCCGATGGCCCTCAATGCGGCGCGGCACTCCACACTGGAGGCCAAGTTTCTGGGCACCACCATTGCCGCCAACACGCCCGGCAAGGCAGCGCTGACGGCCGCGCTGGACACGCTGTTCAACCACCCCAATGTGGGCCCCTTCTTTGGCAAGCAGATGATCCAGCGGCTGGTCACCAGCAACCCGAGCGCCGCCTATGTGGCCCGCGTCGCTGCGGCGTTCAACAACAATGGCGCGGGCGTGCGCGGCGACCTCAAGGCCGTCTGGACAGCCATTCTGCTGGACGACGAAGCCCGCGCCGCACCCACGGCTGCAAGTAACAGCTTCGGAAAACTGCGCGAGCCGATGCTGCGTTTCATTCAATGGGGCCGCAGTTTTGGCATCAATTCCGCCCAGAACTCCTGGAAGATGTTCGACACCTCTGGCGCATCGGACAAACTCGGCCAGAGCCCGCTTCGGGCGCCTTCCGTGTTCAATTTTTTTCGTCCCGGTTTTGTGCCCCCCAGCACGGCGCTGGCGGCAACGCAGTCGCCCGCGCCTGAGTTCCAGCTGGTGAATGAAACCACTGTGGGCGGCTACCTGAATTACATGCAAAACGTGATCCGCTATGGCATTTTTTGCGGCGATCCGGCTGTGCCCTTTGTCGCCAGCAATCAGACCTACGTGCCTGACGTGACGGCCAGCTACGCGCTAGAGCTGGCATTAGTCACCGACGCCAACGCGCTGGTCAACCGCTTGAACCTGATTCTGTGCGCGGGCCAACTGTCGGCTGGCAACCAGGCCACGCTTGTTGCGGCGCTGAACGGCACCCCGGTGACCGCCGCCAGCAGCGCCAACCAGAAGCTGGACCGCGTCGGCGCTGCGGTTCTTCTGGTCATGGCCTCTGCCGACTACCTGGTTCAAAAATGATTGCCCGCGCTATTTTTTTGACGGAACCCCACCATGCACCTGCTTCAGCCTGAGCTTCACAGCCGCCGCGCGTTTCTGCGTCGATCTGCCCAACTGGCCTTCACAGGCGCAGCCCTGCCCACAGCGCTCAACCTGGCGGCCATGGGTGAAGCAGCCGCATTTACGGCACCCAGCGGCAGCTACAAGGCGCTGGTGTGTGTGTTTCTGTACGGTGGCAACGACTATGGCAACACGGTGGTCACTTACGACAACCCCAGCTACAACACCTACAGCACGATTCGCGGCGGCGGTGGCGGCCAGTCGGCGGGCGGGATTGCCCTGGCCCGTTCGGCGCTGGCCCCGACCCTGCTCGCGCCCACGGTGGCGCTGCCCAACGGGCGCCAGTATGCGCTGCATCCTGCCATGACCGGCCTTGCGTCGCTGTTTGCGCAGGAGAGAGCCGCGATTCAACTGAACGTTGGCCCGCTGGTGGTTCCTATGAACAAGGCGCAATACCAGGGCAGCAACCGCGTGCTTTACCCGCTGCCACCCAAACTCTTTTCGCACAACGACCAGCAGTCGATCTGGCAGTCGTCGTCGCCCGAGGGCTCGACCATCGGCTGGGGCGGCAATTTGGGTGACCTGGCTTTGGCCAGCAACGGCGGTGGCTCACTTTTCACCTGCGTCTCAGTCACCGGAAACGCCGTGTTTCTGGCTGGCGATTCCGCACTGTCCTACCAGGTCAGCTCGGGCGGTGCGGTAAAGATCAACAGCGCCACGGACAACTTCACCTATGGCTCCAGCCATATCAAGGCGGCCATGCTGAACATTGCCCAGCAAAGCCGCAGCCATGTTCTTGAGAACGAGTACAACACGGTAACGCGCCGAGCCATCAGCGCCGAAGGCCAGATCACCGCGGGCATCAGTGCTGGCCGTGCGGCCGGCACCGGGCCAGAGTTCGCCGCGTTTACCGCCGCGATGCTCCGAAGCAATTCACTGGCAAGCCAGCTCAAAATGGTGGCGCGCCTGATCGAAGCCCGAGGCAGCCTGGGCACACGGCGCCAGGTATTCTTTGTATCGTTGGGTGGGTTTGACCTGCACGACAACCTGATCAGCAACCACGTGACCAATATGACGCGCGTGAGTGAAGCCATGAGCGCGTTCTACCAGACCACCGCCAGCCTGGGTGTGGATCGCGACGTGACGGCATTTACCGCCTCTGACTTTGGCCGCACACTGACCTCCAATGGCGACGGCACTGACCACGGCTGGGGCAGCCACCATATCGTCGTCGGCGGTGCCGTCAAGGGCAAGGCGCTGTACGGTTACGCGCCGCCCACGGGCGCCGGCAACACCAGCACCCCGGAAGACCAATGGCATGTGGGCCAGGGCCGTTTGCTGCC
>JANMCB010000111.1:0-3392 GCA_031360805.1 Rhodoferax sp. | reverse complement strand
CCATGGACCAGGTCATGTCGGGTGGCCGCCTGGGTGCTGCGATGAATTCATTTTCACAAAAGTATGCCGATGTGGCAGTCAGCCTGAACGGGGTGCTTGAAGACGAGCGCTTTGGCGCGGCCCGAAATGACGCCATGCTGGCTGGCCTGTGGACCGCCAACAACGACTCGCGCAGCTATGTGGTGCTGGGCGACCCGGCGGTGCGATTGCAAATGCCCAAGTAAGTCGCCAAACAATTTGTTCAACCGGAGGACCTATGAGTATTGAGCACATTCCCAACTCCGACCTGACCTATTACCTGGTCAGTTTTGATGCCGAAGGCAAGGAGCGCCAGGACGACCCGGACGGCATCATGAGCGAGCGGGTACTGAAGAAGCTGCTTGACGAGCCCATCACCGACGTCTTTTTGCTGTCGCATGGCTGGAAGGGCGATGTGGCTGCGGCCCGCAAGCAATACAACGACTGGATTTCGGCAGCGGCAGGGTGCGCCGACGACCTGGCTTTGATGCGCCAAAAGCGCCCCGGCTTTGCCCCGCTGATGGTGGGGTTGCACTGGCCCAGCCTGCCCTTCGGCGATGAAGACTTCGGCGCCGGATCGGCTTCCTTCTCGGCGCTTGAATCCGGCTCGGCGGGTACAGCGCTTTCGGTGGACGCGATGGTGGAGCGCTATGCCGACCGCATTGCCAATACCCCGGCTGCACGTGCTGCGCTGCACACCATCTTTGACGCTGCGCTGGACGACATGGAACCCGCTGAAATGCCGCCCGCAGTGCGTGCTGCCTATGAAGTGCTCAACCAGGAAGCCCGCCTGGGTGCGACGGGCGCCGCAGGTGCCCCTGGAGCAGATCGAGAGCCGTTTGACCCCGAGGCCGCATTTCAAAACGCCAAGGGCGAAGCCGGCAGTTTTGGTTTTGGCAGCTCGATCCTGTCCGGCCTTTTGTCGCCACTGGTGCAATTGTCATTCTGGAAGATGAAGGCCCGCGCCTGCAGCATCGGCGAAGGCGGCTGCTTTCAACTGGTCACGAAGTTACAGCAGCAAACCCAGGCCAGCAAGGTGCGTTTTCACCTGATGGGCCATAGTTTTGGCTGCATCGTCGTGTCTGCCACAGTTGCCGGGCCGGCAGGCGCCAAACTACCGCGTCCGATCGATTCGATGTTTTTGGCGCAGGGCGCCCTGTCGCTGTGGTCCTATTGCCAAAGCATCCCTTCCAAGCCGGAGCAATCGGGTTACTTTCACCGCATGGTCAAAGAAGGACGTGTCGCGGGTCCCATCGTCACAACGATCTCTGAGCACGACTCTGCCGTGGGTCGGCTGTATCCGCTGGCGGCTGGCGTCGCCGGGCAAGTCGCCATGGCACCGGGGGACCTGCCAAAATATGGTGCGGTGGGCGCTTGCGGTTTGCGGGGCGAGGGCATGGAGGTGGTTGACCTTGACTTACCCGCAGTGGACCAGACGTTGACCCTGGTGCCCCGAAAAATTTACAACCTCGAATGCAGCCACGTCGTTCGCTCGGGTGGCGGCATGGCAGGCGCGCACAACGACATTTCCCACCCCGAGCTGGCGCATGCGTTCTGGACGGCGGCCATGGCCACCCTTTGATCAGGCAATCGTCACATCGAGCGCCATCACATCGTCCCCGGCCCGGCCCTTGACGCGCAATGTGACGCCGCTCCATTTGCCACCTGCCAGATTGGACGCCGGCTTGGTGGCCTTTCCCACGATACGCTTGGACTTGTGCGGGTACAGGTCGCCAGTGTCGCCCGGATTGCCTGCACCGAAGATGCCTGCGAGGTCGCGCTTGCCATCGGCCTGAATCAACTCGATCGCCAGGTTGTTCTCTTCGTTGACGTCGTTGATGGCTTCGTCAACCATGTAGATCGCCACGCCCTCGTCGGGCAGGAACGAATCCTGAAACTGCCGGCGCCGGTACTCGACGATGATGTACTGCTTGTCGGTCATGGTTTTTTTATTCTGGATCACGATGCACTGGCCACCCTCGGCGGCGGGTGCCAGCGTCAGTGCAGGCGTGGTCTTGGTGACCAGTGTGGGCTCGATCCAGCCGTGGAACATGCGCAACATGGCATTGGGCATGCTCGGCGTGGTGCCGCCATTGCCCCATGAGCCGGCGGCCATCAGGCAGTAGCTTCCAAGGCCATTGCTCACCATGTTTTCACTCTCGCCCGTGTCGTAAAAGTCCGCCCAGCGCGCTGCCAGGTGGCCCCATTCGTGCGCGCACACGCCCACCTTGCAGTCTTCGGGCACGGTCAAGTAGGTGGAAACGCGCAATCCGGGGGCCACGTCAACACCGTTGGGGATCACCCATTTGTGGCTCCAGATGTCGCCGCGTTCCCCGGTCTCTTCGGCGCCCCGCCCGGCATGGATGACAAACAGTGCGGTCACCATTTTTTCACCCAGCGCATCGTAGGGCTTGAAGTCCACGCCAGCGGCCAGAGCGGCCAGCACTGCGTCGCGTGCGAGCCCTGGCGCATTACGCGGGAAGGAGTCGGTCATGCCCGAGTCGGTACCGGCATAAAACGACAGCGGCTGCGGCATGCGAAACCATCCAAACACCTCACCTTGCACGTCAATGCCGGCCGCATTGGCACCGGTTTTGAAGTTGCTGATGCGCCGGTAATATTCGCGCATGGAGCCGGTTGTGAACTGGCTGCCAAGACCAAACAGCATATGTTCATAGTGGACCTTGGAGTTCTCCATGGCGTGCTGGCGGTCCGGAAAGTCCACCAGCAACACCACAGTTCGCACGATGCCCGCCAGTTTCTTCTTGGGGCGGCTGATCAGCTCGGCGCTGACATGCGGTGCAAAGTTGACCCTTGCGTCATCCAGCCCGAAAAAGCTTTCGCCCCGGCGCGACGACACCCAAAAATCAAACCACTGCTTGAATGTCATGTCGGGCGGAAGGCGCTTTTCTGCGATCAGGTCCGTCCAGCGTTGCAGCAGGTTTTGCAGCAGGCCGGGCGACGGCGGCACATAACATTGCTGGCGCTGGCACTCGGGGTGCGGCATGGGTTTGAGTCGGTGGTACATGAGTCTCCCTTTCGGTCATGGTCGTCACACTCTGGTTTATAGACACCGCCCGTGCGATTGTCAATTTGACGGCAGCTCACAGCGACATGTTTTTCATCAAGATTGATGACGCAATCGGCCAACGAGTGGCCTGCGCAGTAAGATGCGCTTCGGTTCACTGACCCAGTGTGTGAAGTCAGTGCACCGCCCATCATGCCCACGAGGCGAAGCGCCCGCAAGCATGAAGATTCTTTCACATTCACCGGAGACTCAACCCATGCTCTCGAAGTTACGAAACCAGTTCGTCCCGTATGCCGTTGTACTGGCTGTGCTGTCTGGCTGTGCGCCGTTGACGACGCAAAGCCCC
>JANMCB010000074.1:0-1844 GCA_031360805.1 Rhodoferax sp. | reverse complement strand
AGCCCGTCCTGACCCTCGCCGGTGCCCCTGACGGCCGGACCTGCTTTAGCCAGTGCCATCCAGACGTGAAAAGGCAGACTTTCAAGTGCCCTGCGCGGTGCCGGCCGGGCAACCACCAGCTGCTTACCCTCGCACAGCATCACACCGCATTCAAGGGGCACCTCTTGCGGCTTTGCAATCGGCTTGCCGTTGGCGCTCTGGCCCAGCACATACCAGCACTCGCCGCCCATGCCCAGATAGGCAGCGCGTTTTGACGGCTTTTTCAAGTCACCCAGAAGGTCGGCGCGGCTGACCTTGATTTCATGCACGATCGGCTCCAGGTAGCCTTCAACGGTGGTGTTGCGGATTGAAAACACATCGGGGCAGGCGATGACCCAGGTCATCTTGGGCACACTGGTTGAAGGGTGCAAGCTGTCTGGCGTCTCTTCGGTCAGCAAACTGCCCAAGGGCAGTGGTGGCGTTGTGGAACCGTCAGGTGCGGGCACTTGTGCGCGCAGGGCAAGGCCCCGCCAGACCAGGCGCCCGGCACGACCCATCTCTTCGGCGACGCGTTCGACCAGTGCTTCGTGGGCCGAGCGCACCGCCCGGTTGCCGGCCATCGTCTGGGCCAGCTGCAGCACGCCGGAGTCGGTGACGCGCAGGCTTTCGTGGCCTGTGCTGGAAGTTACGCGCGCCAGCAACCCAAAGGCCAGCAGCTCGACCTCCAGCGTGTCCTGCGACGGCCACCCGGCAGAGCGATACACCTCACGCAGGCGCCTGAGATGTTGACGCGTAAGCTGCAATGCCAAGTGGGGTTGTGGCTCGGAAGGCATGGTAAACAACACGTGGGTGGCAAGAAAAGCTGCCTGATTATTTGTACAGTATAGTCATTGATTTCTGTTCGCAGATGTTTGCATTTTGACGCCACCGTGAACGCCGTTCTCCCACCTGTTTTAACGCCATCAGAGCCAGCGCAAATCTCCACGCCCGTGTACACGGTGGCGGTGCGCAACCTGTGCGACTTCACCGCCAAACAGGGCGATCTGGACCTGCGGTTCACCCCCGCGCCGACCGCCCTGCAGGGGATCGAAGGGCATACCGAGGTCACGTCGCGCCGGGCAGCGCACTACCAGCGTGAGGTGTCGCTCGCGGGCAGCTTCCGGCATCTGCAGGTGCGCGGCCGGGCAGACGGCTATGACCCGCACCTGAATCGGCTTGAAGAAATCAAAACCCATCGCGGCGACATCGCCCGCCTGCCCGACAACCAGCGCCAGCTTCATTGGGCGCAGGCCAAGGTCTATGCGAGCCTGATGTGTCAGAAGCTGGGCCTGGCCGAAATCGAAGTGGCGCTGGTTTATTTTGATGTCGGCAGCCAAAAGGAAACACTGCTCTCGGAGCCATTTAGCGCAACAGACCTGCGAACGTTTTTCGAGTCCCTGTGCAGCCGGTTCCTGATTTGGGCCGACCAGGAAACCGCGCACCGCGCCGCCCGCGATGCCGCTTTGTTGGCGCTGGAATTCCCGCACGCGGCGTTTCGTGGCGGGCAGCGTGCACTCGCAGAAACTGTCTACAAAGGAAATATTGCCGGGCGCTGCCTGCTGGCTCAAGCCCCCACCGGCATCGGCAAGACCATGGGCACGGTGTTTCCGGTGCTCAAGGCGATGCCCGGCCAGCGGCTGGACAAGGTGTTTTACCTGACTGCCAAGACGCCCGGGCGCCGCCTCGCGCTGGACGCTCTGCAATGCCTTCGCGACCACGCGCCTGCCCTGCCCCTGCGCGTGCTGGAGCTGGTGGCCCGCGACAAAGCCTGCGAACACCCGGACAAAGCCTGCCATGGCGAATCCTGCCCGTTGGCCCGGGGCTTC